>JAAGZN010000121.1 GCA_024206165.1 Bacteroidota bacterium | reverse complement strand
TGGTAAATATAATTTCAGTTCAACTTCAAATAATACAATATCTACAGAGAAATTAAATTGTATTTTAGAAAGTATAAATTTAGTTAGGTGAAACTAATTATTTTATTTTGAGGGTTTTGGAGGGAAAGTTTAGTTGTAACCTAATATGATTTATTAAATACAATCGCTCCTTCAAATCTCTAATCGAAATTTTCAAAAAGCCAGTATCTTTATACTGACTCAACATTTCATAAATACGTTTAGCATGAGTACTTTTTATATTCAAAGCAGTCTCCGACCAAAAAGTAGTAAAATTGTTTTTTAAATTAAAAAGATAAGGTCTCAATTTACTGCTAATCTCCAATTCAAACATTCCTTCCTTCTCAACATACTCTATAGAGGAAACAACAGCAGGAAACTTTAACCAACCAGTAAGCTTTTTAATCTCAATCTTTTGTTTCAAAAGCTCATCTATATCCTCCTTAATTCTAGTATAATTTACTCCTCTTCTATTTTTAGTATAAAGAGCTGAAATATGAAATTTGTAAATCTTATCTGGCTCATCAATCTCTTTAATTTGAGATAAAAGAAGATAAATGATGTCCTTTTGAATAGGTGTTAAATTATATTTAGCACCAGTAAGACCATTATGTTGCCTTATTAATTTATTTTGTGCCTTAAAAGACAATTTTAGTTGAGACTGTGATTGTTCCATAACTAAATATATTTAATTCTCATCTTTTATCGAAATTCAAACATCTGTAACTTAGTTTACATAAACTTAAAATGACCAATAATTATACTGCTTCCATTTGAAAATTATTCTAAAAGCTTTGAAAATAGTATCATAAACAACGAAATCTCTCATAACTTCATCTATACTGGGTATATACAAAAACTTCCTTACAATTTATATATATCTAAAAAATTGACCGAACTAAAGTTAAATTAAATCCATATTCCAAGATCATAAATAATGAAAATAATAGCCATTAAATCATTTATCTTTTAAAAAAGAAAATAAAGCTTAAAAACGAGATTTATTGTATTAAACATACAAAATTGTTGATAAATAAAGACATTGATATAAATAAATGAACATGCCTTACAGATTGGGGTTAGTACCTTACAGATTGGGGTCAGTAACCTTACGGATTGGGGTCAGTAACCTTACGGATTGGGGTCAGTAACCTTACGGATTGGGGTCAGTAACCTTACGGATTGGGATCTTTTACAAAATATTTTAATCTGAATTTTTTTATATTTTTCAAAGAAACAAGAAAATTTAAAATAGTAACAATTAAACAACAAAGTAATTATTTATCATGGTCTTCTTATTCCATTTAAACACGTTAAAATCAAAGCAAATAACAGCTTCATCTTCAAAATTATCTTTATTCGTCTTAATGATACAGAAAAGATACACAAGAATAAAAGAGTCATTCTTAAATAAAATAACTAAAAATTTAATAAATTCAGAAAATATTAAAAATTAAAAAAAATAGCACAAAACATACATTTTAAAAATAACTCTTTCAGCTCTACAAATATACATACAAACTATTTTACAAATAACACAATCTTTGTGATGCACCGCTTCTCTATCTTTTTAGGATGGATTTAAAAAATCAAAGTTTCAACTAAACTTAAATAAAAAATAAACCTTAAAATTAAATAAGAACTTTATTTAAAAAACAAGGAATCAAAAAACAAAAGGAGGGGAGAAAAAAATAAAAAAATAAAAGGGGGCCAGGGAAATTATCTACACATCCTCAATATAAACATCAATTTTTTGCCTAGTATTAAGCCATTGAAGCAATTTTATTTGGAAATATAATCCAGAAGTCATCAAAATATTAAAGTCTCTTAAAATGGTTAAATATCAAAAATTCTAAAAAGCACGCATTATTATTATTTTTAAAAAATACAGAATCATAATTTAACATATATTTAAATATATATAAAAATCTAAATTACAAAACTATATAAAACCTTAAATATCACCTTCCTTCTTTCTAAACTTTTTCAAAATATAAACTCCTTCAAAACCACTATCAGAATTACCACAATTAGAACAAGTGGTTTCATCATCTTTACCAGCAATAGAATCCCTCTTCAAAAAATCCTTAATAGCCATAGAAATAACAGCAGATTTATTCATCTCAGAATCAGCAGCAAAATCCGAGATTTGCTTATGTAATCCTTTATCCATCTTTATAAGATAACTCTGCATATTAGGACGCTTAGGTCTTCCTGCTTTCTTCTTAATAATTTTACCTTCTTTTTTCTCTTGTAAAGGAACCTTAGCCTTACTAACATCAATATTTGAAAATGGATTGTCACTCATATTTGTATATTTTAAATATATATAAAATCAACTCTTGTATAATATAATAACTATTTAAATATATATAAAATACCTTATATTATAAAAAAAACCTCATGTAATAAAGCTTGCGAATGTAACTCATAAATTAATGTTATGCATATTTTTTTAAAAAGTTATTCCCAACTCCTCAACCAACAACGCAGTTTCCTTTTTAGCCTGACCAGATAAAGGATCACTCAATATCCTTCGAAAACCTACTAAACTAGAAAGTTCACTCTTTGCCTTTCTAATATCCTTATAATTATCAAAAAATAAATTCTTTACTTCATGATAAGTTTTATTATAAGGTTTCCTAACCTCATTAAAAACAATAATTCCTTTATCAATCATCTTTAAAGAACGCAAATCATCTATCACACCTTTAGTAGCTAATAAATCAGGATAACCTATCTTAACAGGTATCATAACCAAATCGGCAGCTTCAAAAATACTTTTAAATTCATCTGAATGATAAGGAGGAGTATCAAACAAAGCATGTCTTTTACTTATTTCATCAGATTTTACAGGAACATGCCTATTAGTAAACTTAGAGCTAATACTAATTGTACCTTGCAAATCCATATCTACAATCTGTACATCCGTAATAACATCAGCCAACGCCAAAACCAAAGTACTTTTTCCAGAACCTCCTTTTGAATTAGCAACTACAATTTTCATATCAACAAATCTAAATCTTTAAAAATTCTTTTTTAATATTTCTAAATCATTTTTATATATATAAAACATATACAAAAACTATTCTCAAATAATTTAAGATATATAAAATTATTATAAAAACAAATAATCACAAAAATCAAATAAAAAGACGTACGGAATTTAATTTCATAAAACAATAATGTTTAAACCCCCAATGCAAAACGATTTCATATCAAATCATAGTTCCGTATATTTTTAATATAAAATCTCTTAAAACACCTAAAAATCGATTTTCCTAAAAAGCTTATAAAAAAGAGTTAATTAATAGGATAAATCAAATAATATAAACGAAAATATATTTAACACTATTATAAATCGAAAATAATTAGTATAATTAGCATATATATACAATATCGTAATAATTTTTATAATAAAATTAACTTCCTGTAACATAGATGTCTTCTTCCAAAAATGCCATTCCTTTTTAATTTAAAGACATTTTTCAATTACAAAACCAAAAAACATGAATACTCCAAAATAGGTATAGAGCATCCCATACCTCTTTTTCCAGAGTTTTAAAACATAATATAGTGAGGAGATTTGCTTAAGAATTATAACTTCTTCCTTGATACATCTAAGATGCACAATCAATGGTGCTTGAGCAAATCCCTATCAATACAAAAATACAGAGCATAAAGCTACTAATGACATCTATTTCAACGATCTTGATCTCACTATCAAAAAAATTTAATCAATCTAATTATCAGAAATCTCAAAAACAGTCTTATAACCATCCTTATTAAGATCCCTAACATAATTCTTCACCAAATTTATTTTGTCTTTGAAACTATTTACACCATTTAAATAACACATATTTCCTGAATTAATTTCGCTCCGGCCGTGCCGGTCGATATAACTTTTTCCTGATGACAATACATGATAAGCAGACTTCAATAACTTATTTGCAATAGCACTAAGAGCTCTTTTAGCTCCAATTTTACCAGCTAAATAATAATACTTTCCTTTCAAAAAAGAATCTTTACATTTTATCGTAGACCAACTACTCTGATTCAATGCCGATTTCAAATGCCTATTACCACTATTTTTAACATGCCTAATATTTTCTCCACTTTTATTCTTACTTGGACAAGTCCCAGCCCAAGATGCAGCATGATTCTCACTAGGAAAAACCTCCATATCAACCCCCAATTCCGCAATAATAGTTTGAGAAGTCTTTTCATCAACACCAGGAATAGTTTTCAATAAATCTTGCTCCTTAGAAAATTTCATCTTTACTTTTTCTTTTATCCTAGAATTTACATCATCTATCTCCTTCAAAGCACTTTCAATCTGATTCAATGCAGATCGCAGCATAAATTGATGATGATCACTAACCTTTCCATTCAAAGCAATCCTAGCCTTATCATACTTCTTCTTCAAAGCAGCAAATTGCAAAAAATACTTACTTAACTCTTCAGCATCAGTCTTACCTTCAGACAAATCCTTTAAAATCTTAAAACCAGTTTTACCAAAAATATCAGTCAAAACATCACACAACTTAATATTACATTCATGCAAAATCCTATGAATTCTATTTTTATGTCCAGTCAACTGATGCTGCAACTTAACCTCATATCTGGTCAAATCTCTTAAATTCCTAATATCTTCAGGAGGAACAAAACTACCCTTCAAAAGCCCCAGTTGTAACAAATGAGACAACCATTGACAATCCTTTACATCACTTTTCCTACCAGGTACAAACTTAAGCTGCTTAGCATTAACCAACATCAACTTAATTTTATCACCTTCATCTAAGATATTAAAAACGGGTTTCCAATAAGAACCAGTAGACTCCATAGCCAAATGAGTAATTTCATTCTCATATAGCCAATCTCTCAACTTTTCCAAATCAGTTGTAGTTGTCCCAAAAGTTCTAACCTGTTCCTTTAATGAAATGTTTTTAATACAAGCAATAATGCTAGATTTATGAATATCCAATCCACAAAACCTGTTAGCTTCATTATCACAAGACCTGTGCAATTCTGAATCATTATCACAAGTCATATTATTTTGTATCATAATTATAAAATTTTATAGTTTAACAATAGACTTGGAAATTATTTATTTTATAAATATAATTAAAAAATATGCATTGAAAATATAGTAAAATATAAAAATATTATACTTTTATCTTCGAGAAATAGCATTTATTAAAATTCGACATTTATATGTTTATTTATTATTATTTAAATAATATGATAATATTCATAGTTTAATTTTTAGGAATACTTTTAATGCCTTTATCGACTATAAATTACAACAAACCACAACCATCAAATATCAACATTAAGTATAGCTTCAAAATTCTCTTTAAATTTCTGTTTCTATCTCTCAGAAAAGTATATAAACTAACTTTCGAATAACTTTCTTGAATAATAATTTGTAATATCTTTAAACAATTATAGCTTAAATAACATATAAATTATATAATATTTTCAATATAAATAAGCTTATAAAATATTATATAAGGTATTTATTTGCATTATTAATAATTATTTTGTATCTTTGTACTAAGTTTATTTTTCCAAACTAGATTTATATCATGAAAACATTAAAAAATATATTATATACATTACTATCCATTACGATATTTATTACTTGTAGTAATCTTCAAAATTCTACAAATAATATAAGAAAAAGTAGATACAAACATTTTGCTCTAGTAAATTCATCTGAAAGAGAGAATTTAATACAAAATACAAATCTTGCAAAAAGCGACTTTAAAGAAAAAAATAGAGCATCAAAAATTTGGGCTTGGTTAAGATCATTTGTTACTAAAGAAGGGCTTGATGATAAATATTATGTAAAAATTAATGAAAATTTAAAATATAACCATTTACTAGATAATTCTAAACCAAAAGAAATAAAAGACCAATCAGGTATTTCCACACATAATGAACAAAAAAAATCAATTAAAATATTAAATACGAACTCTTTTGAAGATTATAATAACGCTCATTTAAACAAACAATATTTTTCTCATAAAAGAAGAAAAAAGCAAAAGCCTATAGCTAAATTTAACAAAAGATATTCTGTATTAATTAAATATTTTAAAGAACTAAAAGCATCTGATTTATTGTCCAAGATTACCCAAACTATAAAAGATCCTAATGTAACGAAAGAAAATAAAAACTATTTATTTGAAACATTGTGTAAGGCACAGGATGATATTAACCTTTTTCTTGATACGAAAAAAAAATTAAACAATATGAATTCCAATTCAGAGGAATATTCAGAACTACTCAAAATATGCCACACTACTATGAGATCAGCAGTAGAATGCATTTTTATGGAAGAAACATCAAATATAATTCGAGTTTTAAATGAAATTAGAAACAAAACTTATCAGGAGGAAATAGAAAAAAAAAAACAAGAACTTAAAAAAATAAGAGAAGAACAAGAAAAGGAAAACGAAAAAAAATTACACGTTAAAAACGAACTGGATAAATATAGAAAAGAAGAGTATGACAAAAATTATTTGGAGGAATACAATATCGAAGCACTTATAAAAAAAATAAAAACAATTGAAGAAGTTCAAAAAAAAGGAGAATACAAAACTATTCCAAAAAACTTCTTTGGAAAAGTTATAAATAATAGCTTAGATTTTGTAACTGAATATGATCTTAATAATTCTCAGGAAATAAGTGAAATTAAAAATAAAACCTTTGATGAAATTTATGAGGATCTTATGGAATCATATTGTGATGATGATGATGAAGATAGAGAAGAAGCTGAAGCGCAAATCAAAGGATTATTAGAACTAGCAAAAATTTATTATTATAATGAGCTAAAAAGAAGATCTCATAACTCAGATGAGAAGCAAAACAAGATAGAAATACCTAGTATAGATGGTAGTCCCGAAATCATTAAATTTTTACTTGAAAATCAACAAATGAAAACTGAAGTACCATTACAAATAGAGCTAATGAGTTATGCTTCAAATATTGTATTCACTAAAAAAAATGAAGAGATAATACAGAAAAGTATTGTTTCATTGATAAAAACTTTTATTAATGAAACAATAACAAATAACAAAGATATTGATAAAGTTGCTGCTCAAATCATTTCCATGATAAAAGAAAAAGAAAAAGTAAATTTCCATATGGAGATAACTTATATTCTGCAAAATAATAACCTTGTAGGAAAACAATTAAAAAATGTACCACAAATTAGTAAATATATATATGGTACATACAAAACCATTACAGAAGCGTTTGATGGAACAAATTTATCTATAGAAAATCATATAGAAAATCAAAAGAAATCCAGTGAAGAAAAAAATGAATATTTCAAGCAATTATTGCGTATTTTTTTATCGGAACAAGATAAAATCAATGATAGAGCTTCATTGCAAGAATTATTCAGAACTCTAGCTTCTGAAGATGATTGCATGCCACCAAAAATTTCAATTTTGCAAGATATGATAACGAAAAATATCTTTAAAAGTAAAAGCCAAAATCTTGAATCTATAACATTTAAACAAATTGTGTTTAATGCTTTAAATGATACCTATTTATCACGACCTGGTTTTCAAGGACTTTTCATAAGAAATAAAATAGAAGAAATTATAAAAGAAGACAGAAACACTTATCAATTAGATAACGCAGGTTATCAATACGCAGACAAAAAATTAAGTTTGAATGCACATTTAGAGGGTATTTATAATAATACAGTTTTGCATAAACTAGGATTGACAAATAAACAATTCGACGATTGCATCACACAAAATATAAAAGCCAGTGGAGCTGAAAATGATGGAATTGAAGGATTTGATTTTGAGGATTACTTTAAAACGATAAATGGTATTATGGCCATTATAAAAGATGACCAAGAAAATTTAGTTCCTCTGAAGCATATACTACAATATATAAAAGAAAAAGGTACAGAAATAAAAGGAGATAAAAAAAATGGCATAAAACGCAAAAAAGCAGATGGGAAAATAGTAACAGAATATATGAAATTTTTATACGATCAAGAAATTTTAGATGACTCCATGTATCTAAAGAAACAATATGCTGAAAACGAAAATAATTTAACAGATTATTACGATAATTTTAATGATGAAGCTTTAAAACTAATAAATAGTAAAATATTTGATAATTAGTATATCTCAAATAGGTCGTGGACCTAAATCTACGACCTTAAATTATTTAAAACTAGTTATCGCTAAAACATAAATTCAAAGCTTCCTCCTCTTCGAAAACAAACTCCTAAAAATCAAAAGCCCCAAAACACTACAACCACCAATAAACCTTAAAGAATCATTACCCAATTCATGAGACATAAACCTTAAACAACTAATAATCCCAAGAAAAACAATCACGAACCAACTACAATCAAACTCCTTCAATCCACCACTATGTCTAACCTCCCTAACAACATCCGAAGTAACAACCACCTCCTTCCTATACCTCTCAATAAGCTCACAAATAACCCTCGGATTCCCAACAGATTGCTCAAAAACATGATTCCTAAACAACCACTGATCCTCAATCTGCATCCCATCACTCAAATGATAAATCAATCCCAAAGCAAACCTCCTCTCCAAATTCTTCAATCTAACAATTTCAAAATTCCATAAAAAAGAAGACTTATTCAAAGGTATTTCCCTAGCAGCAGTCAAAATACAAAAATGATCCTTCAGCTCCTCCAAAATCTTAACTCCACGAGGAGTAATCCTATCACAACTATCAATCACCAACAAATACTCATTCTTCTTAGTAACTTTTATTATCTCCTTACACAAATTACTCATAGAATCTTTTTGAAGATGATTAACTAAAGAATCATCTTCAAATTCAGGATAAAGTTCCTTTTTCAAAGCATCCTTATCACCTCTATAAAGAAACATCAAAATACTAACCAATGATCTCTTAATTTCATAACAATCATCAAGCCTCAAAACCTTATCCTCATAACCATCAACCAACTTATCAATCAAATGACTCTTCCCAACACCAACACCACCAAGAACCATAACATTAACACTTTTATCCAAAAGCTTACCAATCCTCTCAATCTCTTTTTTACGACCAAAAGTTTTCAATTTATTACAATTCTTGTCATTCTGAGCCCTGCGAAGAATCTCATTGTTAAATACAACAGAATCCTTATGTTTCTGAAATCCCAAAATACTTTTAATATTTCTAGCAGCCTTTTTAATGAAAGAATATTCTTTTAAAGGATTCGAATTTATTCCAGCCATTTGCAAAGCCTTAGGATGAACCCCACAGAACTCTGGATGCCTCCTCCCCAATCTTTCCAAAAACTTATTAACTGACTTCCGACACAAATGACCATTACCATTTTTTAAATCCTCTTTAGCTGTACCAGAAAATAAAAAAGAATCAACCTTCAGATCTTTAATATTAGAGATATATCCAGCCAATAAATCATAACATCTATCAGAAACAGAAATAACTTTATTTCTAATCTTCAAAATCCTCTTACCAAAATCAAAATCAGAAACCTTAAGACAAACACAATCAGAAACCCCAACACCACAATCGATCATCAACAACAAAACCAACTTATGCCGTTTATTATCAACAAGCTTCAATAATCTATCAATTTGACCTTCTTTCAATGAATACATGAAAACAATTAGACTATTTAAATAAGATACACCAACAATTATCTAAAAATATCACAATAAATTAAACAAAACAAAGTGTCGACAAAAACATCAAAAATGTCGACATTGAGCCTATCCTTATATAAATAAATTTTTTCAAGAAAAATCAAAAGCTTGTTTTCCATCCTTTTGAATTATCGCATTTTCTTAATGAACCATCATAGATGATCGAAAAAATTCAATAAATAAAAAATTATAGTTATTTTTGTAATAGGTAGTTACTATAAAATCAAGAATAAAAGAATGGACATACAATCACAAAAATTAGAATTTATCCAATGGTTCTCAGGAATAACAAATCCTAAGATCATCAAAGAAGTCTTAACATTTAAGAAAAAAAATCAAGAAGATTGGTGGGATATAATAAGTGATGAAGAAAAAAAAGAAATTCAAAAAGGAATAGAGCAAGCAGATGCAGGAAAAACCATATCAAATAATCTAGTATTTACAAAATATAAAAAATGGATTTCGAAATAACATGGACGGAAAATGCTGTAGAAAGTCTAGATAAAATAATCCAATATTTAGAAAAAAATTGGAACGACAAAGAAATAAGTAAATTTATGATAAAGATTAAAGAATTTACCGATCTTTTATCAAAATTCCCCCAAATGTTACAAAAAACCTCAAAATACCAAAATATATACAGAGGCCCCATAAATAAATATACAATAATTACTTATAGGTTAAAGCCAAAACAAAAACTTATAGAAATAATAAATATAAGAGCAAGTAAAGAATATATTCAGCAAGACAGATAAAATATCACTTACTCTTTTTGTGAATACAGAGTTAAAATAATTAATACATGCTTTTAAAGTCCAAAACAGCTTATATATTAAATCTTGCATTATGCAAGTCACTTATTCTTAACTTCCTGAATACCAACTCTAAGATCCTGAGCCATAACCTTCAATTTCTGTAAACTCTTACGAGCTCTAGTTCCAGCAGCCTTATTTTTCTTATCATAAAACTTTTCCATATCATCAGACATACTAGAAACAAAATTCAACAATTCATTAAACTTATCAATACCTTGAGCCATACTTAAAAATTAAGTTATTCTAAAAAAACTATAAAATTTTTATTTGTTTGTTAAACAATAAATCTAAAATAAATAAAAATAAAATCATCATGAATTAAATCCATATTTTATTTTTTACAACAACAACAAAAAATATCAAATAACAATCCTAATGATATATTCCTAGTATAGTCTTCATACATTTTATTTCTATTAATAGGCTTTACACTTTTAGCTAAATCTAGAAACATAGCTGGATCAATATATCTCTTTTCTTTGATCTGCCTTCTTCTATAAATAGCCTTTTTTCTAAAATTCCTCTCATCTTTTCTGGTAAAATCCTTGAAACCGGTATCATCCTTATCAATATTAGATGGCAAAGGAGCATCAAACATATTATTAATAGAATTATAATTACAACCTAAAAATACAATCGTAGCAAATAAACCAAAACAATAATTAATAACCTTCATAATAAACACAGATATAAGATGAAAAATGTTTAAAAAATACAATCAAAAGTAATACAAAAATTATAAAATTGATATATTTGAATGAAAATAATTGGAGATATAATGTTAAAATACAATTTATTATGTCAATGATAATAACAAATAAAAATCACAAAAAAATATCTTTGAGAGAAGCTATATACGATCCAGAAAATCTTCAAAGATTTATAAAAAATAATAGAACATCTACTTTAAATAAAAGTCAGATCAACCCCATAATATTAGCAACAATATTAAACCTCGAAAGATCAGTAGAAATACTATTACAAAATAATCAAGACCCAAATGCAACAACAAAAGAAAACTACACAGCACTTCATATAGCCACAAATTTTAACTATCCCAAAATTATAGAGATACTATTAAAATCAGGAGCAGATCCAGATCACCAAAAAAATGAATATAAAGCAAGCCCATTACATATAGCCTGCTCAAAAAATAGATTAGAAATAGCAAGATTATTAATAAAATACGGAGCTTATCTAAATACAGTGAATATTCTAGAAGATACACCATTACATGAAGCAGTAGAAAAAGAAAACTTAGAGATAATAAGAGAATTAATAAAGAATGGAGCCAATACAAATAAAATAAATAATAACAACCATAAACCAGTATACTATCTGAAAAGCAAAAATATAGAAATTAAAAAACTACTTCAATGAATTTTTGAATAAATTGAATAATTTTTTTACCTTGCGAGCGGATCTTTTCAGCTTACAAAATTATGAATAGAAATTATAAAAAACTTCATTTTAAGAGTGTTCTGCTTTGTTCAATGTTAATTCTGTCATGCAGTAATAAAGTAAATCACAACATGAAGGTAAAACAATTATTTAAACTATCTTCTTCTTTTTTTGCTGGAGGTGTTTTAGGTTATTCTTTTAATAAAAATTACTCCAATAAAAATCTCTCTCGACTAAATTTAGAAAAATATAAATTACAGAATCGCAACAAAAAAAAAATCAAAATAACAGATGAAGACAAAGAGCTTTTAAGATTATATATAAATGGATATGTAGATATAAAAAAATTTCCACGAGTTAGAGGGCATTTAGCAAAAAAATTTGGGGGGGATTATTCAGGATGTCTTCTTCTATATTATCAACTACCTTATTTATCTCTTTATCATCAACTAAGAACAATAGAATTGGCTGAGGCTTAACTCATTTACGTTAATACTTAATAATTTTTTTATTAAAGAAGCTTTGCTTCCAAAAGTCAATCCTTTTAGAAACAATCTTCTCCTTCTTACTATTACATTGAGAAATAGGCAAATAAAAAGAATACTTCTCCAAAAAATCAATCAAATCAAAACTAGCAAAACTAAAATAACCATCACAAGACAAAATAATATGATCAAGAACAGGAATAGAAACCAACCTCCCAACTTGAATCAAACTATCAGTAGAATCAATATCAGCCAAAGAAGGAATCCAATTTCCAGAAGGATGATTATGAACCAAAATTATTCTAGCAGCTCTAATACGAAGAGGCTTACAAAAAATCTCTTTAGGATCCATAAGAGTCATATTCTGAGTACCCATAGAAACAAGATCAACACCCAATACCCGATTGGAATTATTAAGAGAAATAACCCAAGCATTTTCTCTATCCCTATCAATATCATCTCTTTTATTAAAAACAAACTTCATGAGCTCATAAACCTTATCAGGAGAAGAGACAATATTATTTTGATAATTATCTAAAGACACAGTCATAAGCTCAATTCAATAACATTATTTTTAGCCTTAATAGTTACATTCTTCTTTTCAGAAAAGTTAATTTTAGCAATAGGATGCTCAGGAATTTGCTCAAAGCTAATAGATTTAAAATTTCCAGTGATAAATCCAGCAGCAGGAATAATACTTTTGTTGTATAGTTTATAAAAGTCAACAAGCTTCTTAACAGGATTATTACCTTTAGTAAAATGATAACTAATAAACTCCCCAACTTTAAGATTAGCAAAATCATCATCCAGTTCTATTTTACTAACAATATCAGGTCTATGTACAATAACATCATCCTTTACCAAATCTTTAATGAATTTTTTAGGATCTTTTTCGATAGAAATCAAAAGTTGAGAAAATTCTTCCATTGAAAAGTTTTTTAAAAAACTCAAAATTTCTTTTTTCATAATTATTTTAAAAATAAAATATGTAATTATAAGACATACATTTATCTTAAAAGAACTACATATTTAGAGTAAATAAATATCTGTAAACAAAAATAAATTAATTACTTAAAAACTTATGTGTAATAATCAGAAACAAATATATATAATATTTACATTTGAAAGAAATTTTAAGATTATTTTTTCTCTTATAATTACATTAAATTGTTGTTTGGTTCAATATTCAGGAAATATTATTGTCTTATTAGATATGGAATTAACAAGTAAAATAATAATTGAATTAAGAAATAAACTTAAATGGACTCAAACAGATTTAGCAGAAAAATCAAAAATATCAAGAGTCATGATTGGTAAATATGAGAGAAATGAGGCAATACCATCTTTAGAAGCAGCAAAAAAAATAGCAGATGCATTTGAAGTAACTTTAGACTATTTGGTAGAAGGTGGTAAATACTATCATTTAGATAAAAAGACAATTCAACGATTAAAAAATATAGAATCACTTAATTCAAATATAAAAGAAAAACTATACTATGTAATAGATGCAGTCATAAGAGATGCACATTCACAAAAAGTATATCTAAAATAATTCTTATTCAAATCATTATGGATATTTCTCTAGAACAAAACTACAAGTCATTTTACCTTGAAATAAAAGACAAAATAAAGCAAGCACAATATCAAGCTTTAAAAAATGTAAATAGAGAACTAATAAATCTTTATTGGGAAATTGGTAAAAGTATATTCGAAAAACAACTAAAACATAATTGGGGCAAAAGTATAGTAAAAAATTTATCAGAAGATTTACAAAAAGAATTTCCAGGAACAAAAGGTTTTTCAGATCGAAATCTTTGGAGAATGAGAAATTTTTATAACCATTACACCAAAAATAAAAAACTGCCACCATTGGTGGCAGAAATTGGATGGAGTCACAACATACTAATATTAGAGAAATGTAAAGACGATTTAGAAAGAGAATTCTACATAAAAATGACCAAAAAATATGGTTGGACAAAAAATATATTGATTCATCAAATTGAAGGACAATCCTATGAAAGATTTTTACTTAATCAAACTAATTTTGATAAGTCACTAGAAGAAAAATATAAAAGTCAAGCAAAATTAGCAGTAAAAGACAGTTATAGTTTTGATTTTTTAGAAATGGTAGATGATTATGGAGAAAGAGAACTAGAATTATCTTTACTAAAGAACATAAGAAAGTTTCTATTAGAAATGGGAAATGATTTTTCATTTATAGGAAATCAATACAGATTAGAAGTAGGAGATGAAACATTTTATATAGATTTATTATTATACCATAGAAAATTGCAATGTTTAGTAGCAATAGAATTAAAAAATTCAAAATTTAAACCATCAGACGTGGGACAATTGCAATTCTATTTAACAGTATTAGATGAAAAAGTTAAGCATGAAAACGAAAATCCATCAATAGGCATCTTAATATGTAAAGAAAAAAATAGAACCACAGTAGAATACGCATTAAAACAAGCTATGAATCCAATGGGAGTATCTAATTATACAATTTGCAAAAAGCTACCAGAAGATATAAAAGAATATTTGCCTTCTAAGAAAGAAATAATAAAGAGTCTAGAGAAGTTTTTAGACTAGGCTATATTTATTAATCATCAAATTAAACCTAAATCAATATTTAAATCCTAGCTTTCAACACCATCCTGACATTTTCATAATTGGAGGATTATGAAAAGTCATTCAAATTCTATCCAATCGATAAACGGTCTGAGACAAGCTGCACGTTAAAAACATTCAATACTGCAGTAAAGTTATGCTTCTAAATTTTAAAATCAAGGAAAACCATGAAAATAAAATCTCCACCTCATTATCCATAAAATAAACTTCACAACTAATAACAAAGATAAAAAATCAAATAAACAACACGGTTGAGGTAGTATTTTTTTTTCAGGTGCCTACGGCATCCTTGATTTTAAAATTTAGAAGCAAGTGTAGAGACTACAGTCTTGACTGTTTTTGTTTCATTTAAAAATTAAGAATTATGAAAAATTTAGAAAATAAAAATACAGAAGTAAAAGATTTAAAAAATAATAAAATAAATCTTAAAGAAGCAATTGTAGGGTTTCATAACATATTCATGGATGCTCAAAAACAAAAATTAGAATTTGATGAATATGCAGATAAATTATCAGAAAAGGTAGAAGAAATAACATCAGACTTCTATTAGAAAAAAAGGAGTTGGTCTTAGGATCAGCTCCTTAAAAAACTTGTTTTTTTAATCATAAAATATAAAGCCATGAAAAATCTAAAAAATAAAATTAAAAAGATAATATACATAGTAATAGTATTTATTCCATTACTAAAATGTACATCAAAACCAATTCTAGACAAATTAAAGAAATACAGAAAATCAGAAAAAGAACAATATAGAGAACATCTAAAAAAGATAAACCAAGTAAAACTAGAAGTTCCAAATAAACATAAAGTACTAATAAAATTTACAACAAAATCAGGCAAAATATTAGAAAGACCAATGTATTTGGAATGCAATAAACCTTTACATTAGTATCATATAAAAATTAGATGAAAATTAGCTATTTTCATCTATCTTTCTGAATTGAACTATTTATGGATTCATGAAGGGAAGAAAGTAGTTAAAGGTAAACTTTTCTTTAAACCAGGATTTTAAGCCTATATTGTGATTTAGACCTTTAACTACTTATTTATTGACATTAAAGACCAAATAGAATTTAAGGTTTTAAAGCCTAGTATTAAGGTTTTAGTCTCGTCAATAATTTTTCAATATAGTGAATTTAATAATTTTTTTGATATGAATGATAATAATTATAACTTTTTTTGTGGAATAGATATTTCTAAACGAACTCTAGATTTTACCTTTATTGGTGACAATAAAAACAAACTTTTTTCTTTACAAGTAGCTAATAATAAAAAAGGTATCAAAAAATTATTAAATTATTCTAAAAAATATAATATAGAATTAAATAAAACTTTATTTTGTTGTGAAAATACAGGTATTTATACATTTGTATTAGCTAATTTATTACATGAATATAATTTTAATTTATGGATTGAAAATGCAATAACGATAGCAAGATCTCAAGGATTAACCAGAGGCAAGAATGATCTAATCGATTCTTATAGAATTGCTCTTTATGCTAATAGACATATTGATAAATTAATTTTGTGGAGTCCTAAATCTAAATCATTAGAAAAAATGAAATTTTTATTTGCTCAAAGAGCTCGAACCATAAAAGCAATTACTCTTTTAAAAGTACCTTTAAATGAGGCTAAAAATATTGTAGATGAGAGATTCCTTAAAAAATTAAAAAAAGCAAATCAAATTTCAATCGATGCCTTGAAAGAAGATTTAAAAAATATTGATAAGGATTTAGATATCCTTATTTGTCAAGATAAAGCAATTAAAAAGAATTATGATCTAGCAATGAGCGTTCCTTGTATAGGCAAAATTTCAGCTATGTATTTATTATTATCAACAGAAAATTTTAGTAAAATAAAAACATATAGAAAAGCTGCCTGTTATGCAGGTATAGCTCCTTTTGAATATATTTCAGGATCAAGTATTAGAGGAAAGACGAGAGTTTCTTATATGGGTAATAAATATTTAAAAAAGTTACTTCATATAGGCTCATTATCTGTATTGAAGAATAAAAAAGGAGAATTATATGATTATTTTAAAAGAAAAATAGATGAAGGCAAACATACTATGTGTGTTTTGAATAGTTTAAGGAATAAATTATTAAGTAGAGTATTTGCTTGTGTAACTAAAGGAATAGAATATAATCCTGATTATTTAAATAAAGCGAATTAAAAATATTAGAATAAAACTACTTTTATTTAAGATGTTAATTTGTGGTAAACTTTATCCATTAAAAATAAAACTAAAGTTTTCCTCAATTCACATCGTAAGATTGAAATATAATTTTAAAAATATTTTAGGTAATTAATGTGGGGTATTAAAAATTGTAAAAAAACAAACTTTATTTAGAAGAAAGAGAAATAGGAATAACCTATGAAGAATTTCTAGAAAAAGCAGATTATGAATTTGAATTAGAGGAACCTTTAGATAAATGTAAATGTTTCGAATTATTATTAATCGATGGTAATTATCAAATACTATTATTAAATGAAAACGATGAACTAATAAAAAAAAGGCAAATTCATTTAAATAAAGATATAAACATAAAATTTAGTTAAATAAATAAAAGAGATAGTAGAAATATTATGTCTTTTAGTTTCCTTAGAAAAAAATATAGTTTTTGACTTCTATTTTTTCATTATTATTGGTGGATGAAGCTTTTATAACAAATCCATCTATGATGGTTTCAATTATGGTCAATTATTTCAAAAACTATTTTTAAAAGCATATCCTAACTTTTTCATAGTTGGGAAGACTATGAAAAGTTAATTTAGAGACTATTCTATTAGCAAACATTTTTGGCAGCAGTGATCCTCTCAAACCGGCCTTCGCTCGCTAGATTTCGACAGGAAAAAAATAAAACAAAAAAGAAAGTTATTCCTCTAATTTTTAAAAGCAAGATCAAGCCTAAATTAAAAATCTCCAGCCTATACAGGTAGTATTTTTTATTTAGGTGCTACGCAATCTTGCTTTTAAAAATTAGAGTCAAGTATATATTTTTTTTGTTTCATTTTTTTTTGTTTTTTATTATGATTACTGCAGTTATAGGTTCTAGGTCTTTTTCAGATTTTGCTTTGTTGTCTCGGGTTTGTCGTTCTTTGGGTGTTTCGTCCGTCGTTTCTGGGGGTGCTTCCGGTGCGGATTCGTTGGCTGCTCGTTTTGCTAGTTCTTCTGGCCTTCCTCTCCGGGTTTTCCGTCCTGATTATGAGCGTTTTGGTCGTCGTGCTCCTCTTGTTCGCAATTGGCAGATTGTGCGGTCTGGTTCCCAGGTTGTGGCCTTTTGGGATGGCAGCAGTCGAGGTTGTGCCCATGCTCTCTCCTGCGCTCGCCGTCTCGATATTCCGTGTTCTGTGGTTCGCTTCTAGAGCCACAGCTTCTTATTTAGTAAAAATCTAATAATGAAGCATCCATATAACTCTTTTCAGCATCTCAGCTCCATTCCATAAACAAACAAAATCCTAAAATAAAAAAACCAACAACATTCCATTCCACTGAGATGCTGAAAAGACGGAATTCTACAAATCTAGAGTTAAATAAAACATATGATTTTTTTTACTATTTCCTCCAACCTAAATTTCTTCAAAAATATTCTATATTCTTTTGTTTTTAGTAAAATAAATAGTTAAATTAAAACAGTAAATGAAAAAACAATAATTTTATAATTTATTTAACGAGTCAAAGACTCTTTTATTATGAGATACTAGTTTTTCAAATTTTCAGATGAAGTAAACTTTAATTTTCTGTTTTTAATTTAGAACCATGGTAGTCGGATACTCAAGAGTAAGCACACTAGATCAAAATCTAGACCTGCAAATTGACAATCTCAAAAAAGCAGGATGTGAAAAAATATTCAGAGACAAACTTAGTGGAGCAAAGTCAGAAAGGCCAGGACTAGAATCACTATTTGAACATATAAGAAAAGGAGACTGCATAGTAGTTTGGAAACTAGACAGATTAGGCAGATCATTAAAAGACCTAATCAAAACAATAACAAAAATAGAAAATAAAGGAGCAACATTCAAAAGCTTGACAGAAAACATAGATACAACAACACCATCAGGAAAATTAATATTCCATATCTTCGGATCATTAGCAGAATTCGAAAGATCCTTAATAAAAGAAAGAATAAATGCAGGACTAGCAGCAGCAAGAGCAAGAGGAAAAATTTCAGGAACAAAAAAAGGAATCAGCAAAGAAGCAGAGAAAAAAGCAGTCAAAGCAGCATCCTTTTATAAAAGCAACTGGTCAGCAACAGAAATATGTGAGGAGCTTCAAATAACTAAACCAACATTATATAAATACTTAAAATTAAAAGGAGTAACTTTAAGAATTAATGAACCTAAATTTGAAATAATAGGATCATAATATTCATTTAATATAAGATTTTAATAATAAAAGAGACCTGATCTCAGAATAATTTTTTAAATTTAGTAAAAATAATTGCCATGAAAACTATAGTAACAATAAATGAAAAATTAATTAGACTTCTAATGTTACCAAAAGAATATCTAGATAGACAGGCTGAATTAAAACTTTTGGATAAAGAAGTTAAAAAAGCAAAGAAAAAAAATATAAAATTTGATGCTTTTGAAATAGATACTACCAAATTCAAATTTAATAGAGAGGAGGCACATGAAAGATAAAATATTTATAGATACAAATATTTTAATTTATATCTATTCAAAAGATATCAGAAAAAAAGGTATTTCACTAGATATTATTGAGAATAAAGATTGTTATATAAGTTCACAAGTTTTACAAGAATTTATCTCTGTTTTAAGAAAAAAATATAAATTAGAGTGGCCAGCTTTGGAAAAAGGTTTTCAGCAAATAACGTCAACAGTAAAAATTTATACAAATACTATTTCTACTATATCAAAAGCATGTAAAATAGCAGAAAAATACAAATATTCTTTTTATGACAGTTTAATAGTAACCTCTGCATTAGAAGTCAAATGTCATAAATTATATACTGAAGATCTACATTCCGGTCAAGTTATCGAAAATAAATTAGAAATAATTAATCCTTATTAAGGAAAATTAAATACATTTGCATGAAGTTCGAAGAGAGTTTAGAGATAAAAATAATTTATATAGTACTCTTCTCAAAAACCAGTACTAAAATTTAAACTGCTTTACTTTTAATAGCGGATGGCCCACCCACCCAACCCTGAAAAGTGCTTGGCACTTTTGGCTTCGCCGGTTTCTAAATTAACGGCATCTTTTTTAAAATGGTTAGCACATTTTAAAAAATAGCATTCCTAATAACTGCTCTGAAAGTAATTAATAATTAATATATAAACAAGGCTTTGCCTTCAAAATTGAGCAGTATAAATCATATCACTGGTGGAATAATAATAACAGGCATATTTGCCAGTTTTTGGGATTTAAATATTATTTCAAATTCCTGGTATATTATTACTAGCATACTCTTCAGTCTACTCCCAGATATCGATCATCCAAAATCTTTGCTTGGAAAGATATTTTTTCCTATTTCAAAATATCTTGATAGAAACTATGGACACAGAACCATCACTCATGGTTTAATATGTTTCTTAACAATCATTTTTATAACCTTTATAATAGAAAAATTAGTTTTGAAATCTTCAAGATACACCACAATAGCCTTCTTTTCCTATTTCTCCCATCTCCTTTTTGATATGATGACAGTACAGGGCATTCCCCTACTCTATCCTTTCAAAAAAAATCCTTGTGTCATTCCTGCTAATCCAGAATTGAGATTCAAATCTGGGAATTTCCATACAGAATCTATAATATTTTGCATCCTTTTCATTCTTGGATTTACATGCAAAGATCTATTTAAAAATGGCTTTTGGACTAGCTATAATAAAGCTTTTGGGAGCATAAAACACTTAGCTAAAGAATTTAAAAGAACAACTAAACTTATAAAAGTTGATTTTCATTGTTCAATAAATGGGAAAACTAAATTAGGAGAAGGTTTTGTCATCGGAGTAGAACAAAAGAAAGTTTATATATACACGGAATTTGATATAATAAAAATACCATATTCTTCTATTATATATCAACTAGATTATGAAATAACTAAAAAAGATTTCGAAACAGAAGATAAATATTTTTATTCCTTAAGCTTAAAAGAATTCTATAAACTAGCTGCAGGCAAAGCAATAATAAAACTAAAATTAAATAGCAATTCCGATTTCATCATCGATCATAAAGAAGCAACTTCTAGCAAACAAATAAACCTCTCATACATCACAAATCCTCAATTTACTTTAAATAATCATTTAAAGGAACAAAAAAGGAAAGATTTAGCAGCTATAAATCAAGAAATTATTTCTACAAAGAAAAAGAAAAAAGAATCAATTAATGCTATATCACAAATTAAAAAAACCTTAAAACATAAAAATTTGTATGAAAGAGAAAATCAAACAAAAATTCTCAAAAAGCTTATAAAAGAACTAGAAAACATTGAAAATGTAATAATTCCTAATTTGGAACAGAAGAAGATATTAATTCAAAAAAGCCTAAATGAAAAAGTACTTTTAAATGGATATATGACTTATGTAAAAATATGAGACAAATAAAAAAATGTATAATAATATCATATATAAACCTAGTGTTTATATTTAGTAGCTTTGCCACTGAACAGCTTCCCAAAAATTTTGTACCTACAATAGAAGAATTAAAACAAAATTTAAAAGATCATTATCAAAAAGAATTAAGAATAGAAAAACAAGAACATTTAATTGAAAAACCAACTATTTGGGATTTATTCTCAGGAGTAAACCTAAACTATAAGAGAGACCTCATTAATAATAAAAACTCCTTTTCTGTAGGATATAACTTTATGAAACTCTTCTCCATATCAAGAGCAAACAAAAAATACAAATTTCAAATAAGAAAACTAGAATTCAAAAACAAAAACCAATATCAAAAACACCTACAATCATTAATAATCATGATTGAAGAGTTAAAAAAGAAAGTGTTCACATACAATGAAACCTGTAAAATCCACAAACTTAAAGAAAAGCTTTTTGAGATAGATCAAACAAAATATAAAGAAGGAGAAATCACTCCTAGTGAATTTCTTAAAAAGAAAATAATCTTTGAATTTGATAAAGCTAGATTAAATGAGATGAAAAAAGAATTATTTTTAATTAAAAAAAAGATATTGTTAAAAAGTAAAATAGAATAATTAATATATATTTTAATATATACCAATTATAGTATATATGTATTTTATATATATTAATATGTATATAAAATAATTAAATCAATAAAATACTTCCAAATTTTTAGTTTAAAAAATCGATGGGTAATAAATTATACATATGTATACTAATATGTAAAAATAGCTCAATTTTTTTATTTAGTAATATGGAAAGACATTTTTGTTCCTTTTTTGATTTTCAGATTTTAACTTTCTTATAATTTTCATATGCTCTTCTCCTTTGCTACTTTTTAATTTCGCAAAAGTCTCTTCATCTACAAAGAAAACTTGAATTCCTAAATCTATCATTGCTTCTAAAGCTGAATCGAATTCTATTTTATACAATGGCTTGACTTTTTTCTTACTAACCCATTCATGTCTTCCCAATCCTTTTTCAGGAATAGAATGAAATGAATCGGAAGGAACAATATATATCGCTCCACCTTTATCTTTTTTAAGAAATTCTTCTTTATCTTTGTGAATGTAATGAAAATTTTTCCAATCATAAGATCCACTTTTTGCATACCTATCGCCAAATTGACTTAAAAATATTGTAGCTAAATCTAAATTAGCAGTTGCAAAAATTACAGGACCTTCATTTTTATTTCTTTTCTTAATATTTCTTGGCTCTAATACTTTAATATTTCTATTATTACTAGCATGAAAAAGAATTCTAGGTTTTGTGTAACAATCTTTTGCAGTGAAAATTTGCTTACAAGTTTTTTTACTTTGTCTTGAATAAAGTAAAAAACATACCAGTAGAGATAGAATTATAATTAATGTATTTTTGAATAAATTCATAATAAGGTATATTCGATCTTTAAATTTTAGCAAAATATAACAAAAATATGTCTTAATATCAATATTTTATCAAAAATTAATAAACAATATTAAAAAATTATGATTATATGTTAGTCCATTTATTAAACATTTAGAATATTTGAATATGAAAAAGTTCTAATAGTATAACCTTCAATTAAAGAATATGATCAACCCAACAATTATATTTTTATATATATTTAAATACATATAAAATCAATATAGAATAAATTTTATATATATATTAATATATGTAGAAACAAATAAATTAAATTCTTTAAAATCTAAAAAGAAAAAAGATTCGATTATCAATCTAATAAAAAAAAGAAAAATCTATGAGTCTCTACTAGTCCATTTATTGAACAACTGAGGATATTGATTATGAAAAGTTCTAATAGTATACCCACCAATATTAGCTATCTTCCCATTAATTTTCTGCAATTTAATCTCATAAAGCAATTTATTAACTTCCAATTGAGGAATATGATCAACAATAACCCTAGCTTGCCAAGCACTAAGCTTAAATTCCTCGACCAATCTTTTAAAATTCTTTATAAAAATCTCTTCCTCTGGGGCCTTTCCTTTTGCAAGTCTTTTACGCTTATTTTCAATTTTGAAGTTAACAGAAACAACCTTTTTCCCAGATTTAATACTCTCATATTCAAATTGAACATCAGCAGATGCTTCCAATAACTCCTTCCTAGCCTTTTCCAAAATCCTATCCTTAAACTTAGTCCATTTAGGATACTGCTCCTCTCCTGTAATAGGTTACAATTGAACTTTCCCTCCAAAACCCTCAAAATATAAACAAGATCTTGGTTTATTTATATATTGAATCTATTTTTAGATTTGTAGAGAATATAATTTCATTTTAAAATACATATTTAAAAACAGGATATCATTTTTT
>JAAGZN010000120.1 GCA_024206165.1 Bacteroidota bacterium | reverse complement strand
TTACATGTGCATTTCCTGTTGAGCTGAAACCAGATATTTACTGTCCTCCCCAAGCGGGACCAGGAAAGTGCGACGGATTGGCTCCCACTAGGTCTGAAGTGCCCGGAGGACAGGCGCAAAGTTTCTAAAAATGGACACCGTTTGAATAAAATATCCATTTTTAGAAACTTTGAGCCTGTCCTAGGTGCACTTCGGACATGGTGGGAGCCAATCCGTGGCACTTTCCTGGTCCCATTTGAGGAGGACAGTAAATATCTGGTTTCAGATCAACCGGAAATGCACATGTAATGCATGTAATGCAGCTTTGCATTACAGACAATTTCATCCGAAAAGCTAATGGAGCGGGAGAATTGTGATCTGATAGTAACTTTAAATGCTGTCTAAACAGTGTAACCCAACAAAAGGGGATTTTCTTTTAAATTGACTGATCAATTTGGCTAAAAATTTCAGGGAATGCTTGTCTTGCTACCAAAGTAAGCTGGGTGTTGGTCCTGAAAACGGGGAATTTCGAAGTCGATATTGACCTTTAAGGCCAGGGTGCGCAGGCCGGCCTCCAGCGCGGCCACCACGTCCCTGGCCGCCTGTCTGACCAGGTCAAACTGCTG
>JAAGZN010000119.1 GCA_024206165.1 Bacteroidota bacterium | reverse complement strand
TGTAGTGTTGCAGTGTACTGTCTACTGTACACAGTGCACAGTGTAGTGTTGCAGTGCAATGCAGTACACAGTGCACAGTGTAGTGTTGCACAGTGCAGTGCAGTGCACAGTGAACGTACAGTGCAGTGCTACAGCAGAGTACAGTCTACTGTCTGCTATGATGTGTACAGTGTAAGTGTTCAGTGTACTGTCTACTTTCTACTGTGTGCTGTGCACAGTGCGCAGTGTACTGTGTATCTACCCAGCCTACTGCCAATCCACCCAAGTGGTGTGGAGGTGTCCTGGGCCAGGGAGAATTCCGCTCCTGTCCAGATGATGGAGCAGGATCCTAGCTCCTCCCTCTCCTGGCCGGGTCCCCCTGGGTCCCAGGCCTGAGGCCCAAAGCCCCAGACTGGCCGTGCCTTGAGACACACAAACTTTAAAGTGCAAAAAAAATACAAAGTGTGTCGGCAATGCCATCTGACATAGGAAAACCCTACTGGCCCTGGCCCTGGGTCTGGCCGCGCCTTGAGACACACAAACTTTAAAGTGCAAAAAAAATACAAAGTGTGTCGGCAATGCCACTGACATACTACTGGCCCTGGCCCTGGGTCTGGCCCGGACCGGTTTGACCAAAAATCACAATTTTGACCAAAATTCACTTAGGGGGTCACTTAGGGGGTCACTTAGGGGTCACTTAGGGGGTCACTTAGGGGTCACTTAGGGGTCACTTAGTTATATAAGCGCACTGCACTGCACTGCACTGCACTGCACTGCACTGCACTGCACTGCACTGCACTGCACTGCACTGCACTGCACTGAACTGCACTGCACTGCACTACACTGCACTGCCCACCTTCCCCGGGACATGCGCCACCACCTGCCCGGCGCTGCTCAGAAAATCCACATTCTTCAGCAGCAGCTGCCAGACCGAGTCGCAGAACCTGAGATGGTCAGAGGTGTCTTTTTCCACATATTTCCATGACGGCTGCTCAGACCTGAAGGACCAGAGACGCTCGGCGCGGATAGTGAGCCGACTGTCCACCTCCTGCTCCAGCTTTGCGCACATGGTCTGCACACCGAGAGTGGACAAGTGGTCA
>JAAGZN010000118.1 GCA_024206165.1 Bacteroidota bacterium | reverse complement strand
GTTCGCCATGAAACCTAGTGAAAACTTAGCCTTGCAATAAGATTTCACCTTAATGTCTGATAAAGTACGCCTTTGGCATGGAATAAAACGATTCTGTTTGCTCTAAAAGCTGTAAACATACGTATTACAACAGTTCTGCCTATGGGAACATCCTAAAACTTATAGCACTGAGGGTTTCTTATATTTCCCCTAAACCTTAGTGAAAACTTAGCCCTGCAATAAGAGTTCATCTTAATTTCTTATAAAGTATGCCTTTTGTATGGAATAATACGATTCCGTTTGCTTTATAACGTTGCAAAAATACGTATTACAACAGTTCTGTCTATGGGAACAGCCTAGAACTTATAACACCGAGGGTTGCTTATAGTTCCCCATGAGACTTAGTGAGTACTTAGCCCCGCAATAAGAGATCACCTCAATTTCTTATAAAGTACGCATTTCGCATGGAATAAAACGGTTTCGTTTACTCTAAAACGTTGTAAACTTACGTATTACAATAGTTCTGTCGATGGGAACAGCCTAGTACTTATTAAACCGAGGGTTTCTTATAGTTCCCAAAGAAAGTTAGTGAAAACTTATCACTGCAATAAGAGTTCACCTCAATTTTTTTAAAATTACGCTTTTCGCATGGACTAAAACGATTCCGTTTGCTCAAAAACGTTCTAAACATGCGTATTACAACAGTTGTGTCCATGGGAACAGCCTAGAACTTATAACACCGAGGGTTCCTTATAGTTCCCCATGAAACTTAGTAAAAACTTAGCCCCGCAATAAGAGATCACCTCAATTTCTTATTAAGTACGCATTTCCCATGGAATAAAACGGTTCTGTTTGCTCTAAAACGTTGTAAACTTACGTATTACTACAGCTCTGTCCAAGGGGAACAGCCTAGAACTTATAACTTCAACGGTTTCTTATAGTTTTTCATGAAACTTAGTGAAAACTTAGCCCCGCAATAAGAGATCACC
>JAAGZN010000014.1 GCA_024206165.1 Bacteroidota bacterium | reverse complement strand
GGTTAGCCCATGGTTTTTGATGAAAACTGGTTCAAAATATATGGTTCCAAATATTCTTTAAATCCATCCAGGACTATCGAGGGTGCAACATTAGGCCACAACGACCTTAAAAAAACACATAAGATCGCCAAAAAAATTTCCCTCTTAATTAGCCAAAAATTGGAGAAAAGCCTGATGGTTAGCCCATGGTTTTTGATGAAAATTGGACCAAAATATATGGTTCCAAATATTCTTTTAATCCATCCAGGATTATGCAGGGTGCAACATTAGGCCACAACGAGCTTAAAAAAACACATAAGATCACCAAAAAATTTCTCTCCTAATTAGCCAAAAATTGGAAAAAAGACTGATGGTTAGCCCATGGTTTTTGATGAAAACTGGTTCAAAATATATGGTTCCAAATATTCTTTTAATCCATCCAGGACTATCCAGGGTGCAACATTAGGCCACAACGAGCTTAAAAAACACATAAGATCACCAAAAAAACTTCCCTCCTAATTAGCCAAAAATTGGAAAAATGCCTGATGGTTAGCCCATGGTTTTTGATGAAAATTGGTCCAAAATATATGGTTCCAAATATTCTTTTAATCCACCCAGGACTGTCCAGGGTGCAACATTAGGCGACAACGAGCTTAAAAAAACACATAAGATCACCAAAAAAATTCCCTCCTAATTAGCCAAAAATTGGAAAAAGCCGGATGGTTAGCCCATGGTTTTTGATGTAAACTGGTCCTAAGTATATGGTTCCAAATATTCTTTTAATCCATTTAGGACTATCCAGGGTGCAACATTAGGCTCCAACGACCTTAAATAACACATAAGATCACCAAAAAAATTTCCCTCCAAATTAGCCAGAATTTGGAAAAATGCCTGATGGTTAGC
>JAAGZN010000117.1 GCA_024206165.1 Bacteroidota bacterium | reverse complement strand
TAGCATAAGAGTGATCCGAGTGATCCGCCATCATGCGCTAACTTTATCGCCTAGGCCTATCGAATTATTGAGTTTATACGCTGTGATAAGACGACAGTACTGGTCTGAAAAGTCAACGTAGGTACCGCAAACAAACAAATAAAAATGGAAAGATCTCACCAATCTGGAATGCAGCGTGGATTTTCCGTAGAGGAATAGTCTTTCGCCTCAACAACGTTCGGGCAACGATCAGAAGATCTTCTTGATCCTTTCGCACGATCCAAATTCACACGTAAACACTCTAGGCCTCGATGAGATCAACCCTTCCTTCTCTGTCCTTAAAATTTTTAACTATCTAAGTTCTTAAACGACGTTAACGAGAAAATAACAGCCGCAATAATTTCGTTCTCGATCAGAGTAGAGAAGTTCGCAATTGAGAGATTTCCCCACGCTAGCCAAATGTCAAGCACATGGACCACATGGAGAGAGAAGTCGCTTAGTTTTCACTAAGTTTCATGGGGAACTATAAGAAACCGATGTAATAATAAGTTCTACGCTGTTCCCATGGACAGAACTGTTGTAATACGTTAGTTTACAACGTTTTAGAGCTAACTAAACCGTTTT
>JAAGZN010000116.1 GCA_024206165.1 Bacteroidota bacterium | reverse complement strand
GCCCGACTTCAACGTCCTGGAGCAGCTGCAGAAAGAAAGGAACGGACGCACGCGCGCCCTGGACGGGCAGTGCACCAACACCAAGGTGTCAGTTGAGTCACCTGCACCAGGTACAAAGGGTGTGGGAGCACCAGGTGCTCCCACCCATTTCCTACCGACTGGAGTCGTTTTGAAGGAGGATGCACGCGCCAACACCCGAGCCCGGCTGGTGCTGGACCCGAGCAGGAGCGTGAACACCAAGCTGATCCCACCACCCAACCTGGAGAACACCATCACCTCGACCCTGCGCAGGCTCGCGAGCCTGCCGATCCTCGCGTTCGCCGACATCTCGGAGGCATTCTGGCGCATGAGGCTGGACGCGGACAGCGCCAACGACTTGTGTTTCCTCATGGACCTGGACATCAATACTGGTCGCCTGACCGCCTCGCCGCAGGAGGGAGCAGGGACCAGGTTGGTGGCGCTACGCACGGACCGTGCCGTGATGGGGGTCACGCAGTCCCCGGCTCACCTCAGCATCGCCAAGGCCATGCTGGCCGAGGACCTGCAGAAGGTCGACGAGATCCTCGCCTACCACATCAAGAAATTTAGCTACGTAGATGACTTGGGCTCAGGCCTAACTACTCAAGAACTAGCTCAGGTGGAGGGCATCTTTCGACAAGACTACAAGCCATGCTCCGATCGCACCTGCTGTGGGCAGCAGCCGCACCAGGAGGAAGACCGGTTGGTGCAGGAAGCCAGCCCCGAGGACGAGCTGCGCGCCGTCCGCCACCTCTTCCGAAGCCAGGCAGGCAAGATCATTGTGCACAGGTTGGCCAAGCGCATCGGCCTGCTGGAGTACTACTTGCGGGAGAGGGACATGCCCACCAGGGGCATATGCTGCAGCCTGGAGGGCACCGTCTGCAAGGTGTACCTGAACGCCTTGGTGCTCCACTACGCCCGGCTGTATGCCCAGGGCAGGAAGCCGGAGCTGAGCGACATGAGCAAGGTTCCAGTGCCAGAGGGCTGGCAGGTGCAGCCGGCGGCCACCCACCGGTGGTTCAGGCCGTGGAAGGCAGTGGAACCAGCTAGGGTCCCACCTCCGGTCAGAGAGGAGGCCGACCCCATCATCAGGATCCTGGGCCCCGCCGCCAAGGAGACACCAACCATTCAAGCGACCCCTGACCAGTCAACCCTTCTAGGCTATCTGTGGGATCCATCCACCGACACCCTTGCCACCAGCAAACTGCCGTACGTGAACCTCCTAAAATGTGTACGAGGTGTGAGGCCCCTCAGCGGCCGGCTCTTCTGCCCCGAGGATGTGGTGAAGCTTCACCACAAGATCGGCCTCACCCTCAAGCACTCCCTGTCGGCCGCTCACAACGTCTTTGATCCTCTGAACATCGTCGTGTGGGCCGCCGTCCAGCTCAAGTACTGCTACCGGCTGGCTGTGGTGGACAGCCCCCCAGACGCAACATACACCACTAAACTTAGTGATGTCTTTGTGCGCAACCACCTGGCACCTGGGGTTGGAGCGCTCCTCCACGCCAAGAGACACTTGGCTCAGGCCCGCACCTGGCGTCTACCGCCCTGTGTCAACTACGACCTCGTCACAGCGGAACTCGCAGTTCTATGTGACGGTGCGTTCGGCGTATTGAGCGGCTCAGGCGCTCTATCCTATTTGATCCAGCGCTACACGTTCGCCGGCCAGGCCAGGGCCAAGGTTCACCTCTACGGCGGCTCCACCGAGCTCGCGCCGCTCAACCAACCCCGGCACCAGGTCCACGCCGAGATGTCGGCCGCGGACCTTGCGCAGAAAGAAGGGGAGAAGGCGCGCAAGTCCCTGGCCGAGGCCGGGCTGCAGGTCAAGCCGCACATGATCAGCGATTCCAGGACAGCCCTGACCATCTGCACCAAGATGTCCGTCTCCCTCGAGTTGGGGGCCGGCCTCATCGTCAGCCGAGTTCAACAGGTTTTTTCGCATCATCGCATGTACCATACATCGGGCGACAATCTCCTCACCAATGTCGATTTGCTCACAAGATACGACGTGCACCTGTACAAGAAGATCACGAGCGAGTTCTACAACCCCCCGTGGCTCCACCTTCCGTTGGACCAGCAGCCCATCACCAAGGTGACGGAGATGATCAAGGTGCAGGACCCGTACTTACCCTACATGTGCGACCGTCAAATGATTTTCTCCCATATCGGCAATAGTGACCAGCCTGGCCTGTTAGCTGCTACGGAGAACCCCAGCCGGGGTGTCAGCACCACAGGGTCCGGTTTGAAGGGACAGCCGGCCTGCCAGAGCCCATGTTTGGCCTGCCAGACAGGGGAGGCCACCCACCCGCACGACGTCACGCTGCTGCTGGAGGCCGGGGAGAAAAGGCAGATCAAGAGAAAGAAGAAGACACTGGGCTACGCACCGAGCACCACGGCCGTCCACTCGTCCACCATGGCCGCCCTCGGCCTCAGCGTCGACTCCAACCTGAAGCCAGAGAAGCCCCGCAAGCCGGCCAAGGCAGCCCGGAGCGGCCTCTCCCGTCCTCTCTCCTCCTATACTGACACCAATCCCTTCAGGCAGCTTCTCGGGAGACGTTGGGGATATATCAAAGCAGTACGCGTCATGGCCAGGGCCCTGAGATGGGCCGGGCCGGGCCCCCACATGGACCGGGCGCTCATAGCGCTGTTCGCGGGCGAGTACACCAACTCGTCCACCTTCGCCACCCTGGGCCGGAGGGGCAACTCCGCCTACGACTTGGAGGAGAGGCAGGGAGTAGTTCTGGCCAGGGGCCGAGACCTGGCCCCTGCAGAGCCTGGCCAGCCGTCAGTGCTAGCCCAGGAAGAACACCTCCTGTTCGCTGATCAGCAGACTGCCTACCTCGTCCCGCTCCTCCACGCATCCACCGCCCTTGCCAAGGCGGTTGTGGAGGAAATCCACCTCGGCCGCTGTGGAGAAAGTGAAGCCACTCTAGCTGCAAGGGTCAGCAGGTACTTCCACCTCACAGGTCCGGCTCTTCTCACCTGTCAAAAGGTCTCCGACGCGTGCTACGGCTGCAAGAGGGTCAAGGGAAGGAGAGGTGCCGACAAGATTCGCCCTCTTCGCAACATTGGACCTGCAGACCTGACCGAGGGAGGCAGTGTCCAACTGGATACTGCGGGGCCTTTCATCGTTCACCTGCAGGCCAAGCAGGTGCAGGCGGCCCACACCAGGAGCATCACCGAGGGCCGGAAGCGCACCACGGTCAAGCGCTGGGTCCTCCTCGCCGTGGACTCTTATTCTCACAGATTGGAGTGCAGCGAATTAGAGGACATGAGCACGTCGAGCATGATAGGCGCCTGCCAGGAGATCTTTGCATCAAACGGCTGGTCCACTACGCGTCTCTGCCTGGACCCTGGGTCCTCCCTCGCACCAGGTGCACTGAAAGCCATGCAGGCACGTGCCGACTCCGACGAGGAGGCTCCACACGAAGATGAAGTAATGGAAGAAGGTGCCAGGCAGCGCCTAGTGGCGGGACTACGCCAACAGGGGTTCCAGCTACGACCTAGCTACAGCAAAAGTCCCTGGCGCCAGGGGATGGTTGAGTCGACCGTGGGCGCCTTCAAAAAGGTGCTGTATGCAGCACTCAAGCCGGGCACCACCGACCTCACCGTCTCAAGTTTCGGCAGAACGATGAGATTGTGCACAGCAATCTTAAATGGACGACCCATCATCTTGCTTCCCATTAGTGGCCGCCACCCTGAGGAAGGTTTGCTTTGCTCCCCAACCTCACTACGTGGACCGTCGCACGCGTCATGGAAGGAGATGGCGGCGAGCCGCGACGCCAGGGGCCAGTACGCGATCATCAAGCGCATCGAGGCCAAGTTCCAGCAGAACTGGGCCATCTTCTACAGCAAGCGTCTCAGGAGCAACACCAAGCTGGCCAGCAACCACTCCCCAGCGGCCAGCTGGCCTGAGGGGTGCGTGGTGCTGGTCACCGACTTGGCATCGCCCGCGGGACGGCTACACCCCTACCCTCGACTAGGACGTCTGGTTAAGTATCTTGATAAGGAGAAGAACCATGCCTGGATATCCACCACTAGCCCAAGTGGCCAGGCATGCCACGTGGACCGCCCCATAGGCCGTCTGGTCTACCTGGCCTCCCATATTGACCACGTTCCCCAGCAGGGTCTCTACTTTGACCCGATGCTGGAAGGAGACAGAGCAGCTGTGGCCGAGGAAGCCGATCCCCAGGCCCAGCCAGAGGAGGAGGAGCAGAAGGCCTCTCCTCATGCCGCTCCCCAGCCGGCCGCCGCCTCTGCCCCCCAGCTCGGAGTCGAGCATCCGGAGGCGGAGGGGCCAGCCGCTCCCCCGGCCCAGCCGGAGGAGGAGGAGGCACCGGTGCATCCTCCCGCCCAGACAACAACTGCATCGCCCCACGGGCTGCGGCGCAGCCTCAGAGTTCAACAAAGGGACTCCAGGAGGGGTAACTAGCCCCTCAGTCGGCAAGTGAAAAAGGATCCAATGATAAGCCTTTTGTATATTTTAGTCTAGGCAGCGGTTGCATTAATTTGGTAAATTTTCCATTTTCCAACTTTCCTTTGATTTATTTCTGACTCATTAAATTGACAACTGCAATTATCACTGGTCGAGGGATGGGCCAAACCTATTTGGCTTTCAAACCCCCATCCCTTTCTATATCCATACATGCCCAAAATTTACCCAAGGATATAAAATTATCCCTTTACTCTAGCCATGAAATCACAAAAATCAGTAAAATATTCAGAAAATTCTAAAAAAAAAATGCAAGCAAAAGTTTTCATAACAACTTTATGAATACACCAAAACTCCCAAACTAAATGCAATCCCAAAGTAAATCGGTACTCATTTCAATGTTGGGGGCTTGGATGAACGGTGGTTAGCTGCCACGTTTCCATGGTCAATGCACGGCCCTTCACTTATCAGTGCACAGCGCCCTGCAGTGACCCCCCCTCCCCTCTGATGCTGACAGCAACCACCTGCGGCCCTGCAGGCACACGTTGCACCGGCTCCATTTAGGCCCCCTGCCCACTCTATGCGGCCACCAGGTCGGAGTATGGGCTCTCGCCACGTAGCAGTGTGGGGGGGGGTGAGGGCCTGGCAGGACCCAGGCCCCTGCCCCGCCACGTAGCAGTGGTGATGGGGTGGGGGCCCCCCGGGGTACGCATCGACCTGGGAGTGCTACTTAGGCTCCCAGGGCTATGCACCGCCCCGGAAGTGCCACCTACCCCGGCCCCGCCACCTAGCAGTGGTGAGGGTGTGGGGGCCCCCCGGGGTACGCATTGACCTGGGAGTGCTACTTAGGCTCCCAGGGCTACGCTCCGCCCCGGGCACCTGGGAGTGC
>JAAGZN010000115.1 GCA_024206165.1 Bacteroidota bacterium | reverse complement strand
TTCCAATGGACAGAACTGTTGTAATACGTATGTTTACAACGTTTCAGAGCAAACGGAATCGTCTTATTCCATACGAATGTCGTACTTTATAGGAAATTGAGGTGAACTCTTATTGCGGGGCTAAGTTTTTACTAAGTTTCATGGGGAACTATAAGAAACCTTCGGTGTAATAAGTTCAAGGCTGTTCCCATGGACAGAACTGTTGTAGTACGTTTGTTTATAACGTTTTAGAGCAAAGGGAATCGTTTTATTCCATGCGAAAGGCGTACTTTATAAGAAACTGAGCTAAAATCTTATTGCGGGGCTAAGTTTTTATTAAGTTTCATAGGGAACTACAAAAAACCCTTGGTGTAAAATGTTGTAGGCTTTTCCCTTGGACAAAACTGTTGTAATAGGTTTGTTTACAACGTTTTAGAGCAAACGGAATCGTTTTAATCCATGCGAAAGGCATACTTTATAGGAAATTGAGGTGAACTCTTATTGCGGAGCCAAGTTTTCACTAAGTTTAATGGGGAACTATAAGAAACCCTCGGTGTAATAAGTTCTAGGCTGTTCCCATGGACAGAACTGTTGTAGTACGTTTGTTTATAAC
>JAAGZN010000114.1 GCA_024206165.1 Bacteroidota bacterium | reverse complement strand
GCTCTAAAACGTTGTAAACGAACACATTACAACAGTTCTGTCCATGGGAACAGCTTAGAGCTTATTACACCGAGGGTTTCTTATAGTTCCCCATGAAACTTAATGAAAACTTAACTCTGCAATAAGAGTTCACCTTAATTTCTTATAAAGTACGTCTTTTGCATGAAATAAAACGGTTCTGTTCGCTTTAAAACGCTGTAAACATACACATTACAACAGTTCTGTCCATTGAAACATCCTAGAACTTATTACACGGAGGATTTTTTATAGTTCCCCATTAAACTTAGGGAAAACTTAGCCCCGCAATAGGGTTCACCTCAATTTCTTATAAAGTTCTACGCCTTCGAACGTTTCTTATAGTTTCCAATGATACTTAGTGAAAACTAAGCCCCGCAATTAGAGTTCACCTCAATTTCTTATAAAGTACGCCTTTGGCATGGAATAAAACGATTCCGTTCGCTCTAAAACGTTGTAAACGTACGTATTACAACAGTTTTGTCCTTG
>JAAGZN010000113.1 GCA_024206165.1 Bacteroidota bacterium | reverse complement strand
GCTCTAAAACGTTGTAAACTAACGTATTACATTAGTTTTGTCCATGGAAACAGCGTAGAACTTATTATTAAATCGGTTTCTTATAGTTCCCAAAGAAACTTAGTGAAAACTTAGCCCCGCAAAAAGACTTCACCTCAATTTCCTTCAAAGTACGCCTTTCCCATGGAATAAAACGATTCCATTTTCTCTAAAACGTTGTAAACAATTGTATTACAACAAGTCTGTCCATGAGAACAGCCTAGAACTTATTACATCGAGGGTTTCTTATAGTTCCCCATGAAACTTAGTGAAAACTTAGCCCCACAATAAGAGTTCACCTTAATTTCTTGTAAAGTGCGCCTTTTGCATGGAATAAAGCGATTCCGTTTTCTCTAAAACGTTGTAAACATATGTATTACACCCGTTTTGTCCATGGGAACGACCTAGAACTTATAACACCGAGGGATTCTTATAGTTCCCCATGTAACTTAGTAAAAACCTAGCCCTGTAATAAGAGTTCACCTTAATTTTTAATAAAGTACGCTTTTTGCATGGAATAAAACGATTCATTTTGCTCTAATACGTGGAAAAATACGTATTATAACAGTTCTGTCCATGGGAACAGCCTAGAACTTATTACACCGATGGTTTCTTATAGTTCCCCATGAAACTTAGTGAAAAATT
>JAAGZN010000112.1 GCA_024206165.1 Bacteroidota bacterium | reverse complement strand
GGCTAATGTGTGGTGGATGGATGAAAATGGAGATGATTGTGGAAGCCTTCCCTGGCATGGTGAGGTCGGACATGGTGACCAGCAGGGCGATGGATGGCCAGTCGACGGGAGAGAGAAGATGCCCGCTGCTTCTTGATGACTGGTGGACTGGCAATGGGGGCGCCTCCTTATGTACCCGGGACAATGCGCCTGCGTATTTGCCGGCTCAGCTTCTAGAAAGATCCACTCGGGTCCGGCAGGGCTTTGTTTCCACGCGTGCAGGTTTCTGCGTCTTGGGAAAGCCTTTGTCTTCAGGTCTCCAGGTCTCCAGGTCTCTAGGTCTCTAGGTAGGTCTCCAGGTTTCCAGGCCTTCAGGTCTCCAGGTCTCCAGATGCTCAGATACGTTGGTCTTGTTTCTTGATTAGAGCTTGATTGGAAGCTGGTCAGATACGCTGGTCTGGTTTTCTGGTCTTGTGTGGGTGATATGGAAGTGATATGGAGGTGATATGGATGTGGCGTATTATCACTAGCATCACATTACGCTCTGGATGATTAGGGTGCAATTTAGGGTAGGCCACACAGGTGGGCCGTAATGTCCCATAATATTGGTTGGTTGGATGAGTTAAGGCCAGATATACGCAAGTTTGACAATTTGGGTTTATCAAATGAAGGTATGATAAGGGCCTTACTCAATTTGCTCAAGTCATCAAAAGGAAGTTCACAGCCTGTGGGATGTGGCCATTACGTGGCCTAGTGTGAAAAGGAAGTACACAGCCTGTGAAATATGGCCATTGGCCTTAGTGTGAAGCATTGGATTTTTTGGCAAACAAAAATATTATGGAACCCTGGTGGTATAAGCATTTTTGTTAAATACTACTGAGCACTAAGGTTAAGGCCTACAAGGCAGTGTTAATACCGGGGGTATCACCCTTGCGTAAAGAGATGGTACAACCCAGTTTGACATTTTAGAACTAACGAACGATGGCGTATTTGTCACGAGGATGGGAAAGTTACTTCCTGGGAGGAAAGTCGAGCACTGTCATACAAGTTCCGGACGCCGGAGGCTCGACTTCGTGGTGGCTTCTTGCTCCCCTCTGTGGTCGCTTCTTGCTCCCGTCCTTACGTCCTCTCCACTTCCTAGCGCTGGGCTGTCAGGAGGTAGGATTGGTAATGGGTTCGATCACTCCCTGTCTGGCAGGATGCAGC
>JAAGZN010000111.1 GCA_024206165.1 Bacteroidota bacterium | reverse complement strand
GGTGGCGTGGGTTCGAGTCCCATTCCTGTCATTATGTTGACATTAATATAAAACCTATTGCTGCTTGTATTTTGCAACCATGAAATTTGTTTCTGCTACCCTCATGCATAACATTGATAATACAGTATACCGTCAGGATGGTCCAGTGGTCTAAGGTGCTGGTTTAAAGCACCAGTCAATTCGGTTGCGTGGGTTCGAGTACCACTCCTATACTTTTGTTGACATTCCTATAAAATCAATTGCTGCTTTTATTTTGCACACATGCAGTTAGTATCTGCTTTCCTCATGCAGGACATTGATATTACAGTATACAGGCAGGACGGTCGAGTGGTCTAAGACGCTGGTTTTATGCACCAGTCACTTCGGGGGCGTTAGTTCGAGTCCCACTCCTATCATTTTCGACATTCCTTTAAAACCAATTGCTGCTTTTATTTTGCACCCATGCAGTTAGTATCTGTTACCCTAATGCATGCCGTTGAGATTACAATATACAGGCAGGCTGGCCAAGTGTTCTAAGGCGCTGGTTTTAGGCACCACTTATTTTGGTGGCGTTGGTTCAAGTCCCACTACTGTCATTTTGTTGACAATCCTATAAAACCTATTGGTGCTTGTATTTTACACCCATGCAGTTAGTTTCTGTTACCCTAATGCATGCCGTTTGGGTCACAATATACAGGCAGGAAGGCCAAGTGGTCTAAGGCGCTGGTTTTAGGCACCATTCCATTTGGTGGCGTTGGTTCAAGTCCTACTACTGTCATTTTGTTGACAATTCTATAAAACCTATTGGTGGTTGTATATTGCACCCTTGCAGTTAGTTTCTGTTACCC
>JAAGZN010000110.1 GCA_024206165.1 Bacteroidota bacterium | reverse complement strand
GTAGCAGATACTAACTGCATGTGTGCAAAATTCAAGCATCAATAGTTTTTATAGGAGTGTCAACAAAATGACAAGAGTGGGACTCGAACCCACGCCATCGAAATGACTGGTGCCTAAAGCCAGCGCCTTAGATCACTCGGCCATCATGCCTGTATATTATACCAGCAATGGCATGCATTAGCGTAACAGATACTAACTGCATCTGTGCAAAATACAACCAACAATTAGTTTTATAGGAATGTCAAATATGATAGGAATGGGACTCGAACTCATGCCACAAAAGTAACTGGTGCTTCAAACCAGCGCCTTAGACCACTGCACCATCCCGACTGTTTACTGTAGTATCAATGTCATGCATGAGAGCAGCAGAAACTGACTCCATGGGTGCACAATACAAGCAACATTAGGTTTTTTGGAATGTCATCAAAATGACAGGAGTGGGACTCTAACCCACGCCACTGAAGTCTCTGGTGTCTACAACAGGGGCCTTCAACCAATAAGTAATCCTTCCTTCATTTTGTAATATCAATTGCAAGCATGTGAATGGGTGATACTAACTACATGTGTGCCAAATTCAAGCATTAATAGATTTTTTAGGAATGT
>JAAGZN010000109.1 GCA_024206165.1 Bacteroidota bacterium | reverse complement strand
TCCCGGTGGACTGTCTCGTATAAGGTCAGTAGGTCAGAAAATACAAAAATTATAGGCAATTCATAATTTTCACTTATTATGCTGGGACTGGGACCGGGACTGGGATCCTTTACCATGAATTCCACTGATACAAGACCACAATTAATAAGGAAATTGTGGTCTTGTATACAGTGAAATATCCTGAAATAGCCTCCACCAGGTGCAGGGGAAGACCGAGCATCCAGCCGGAGGCTTCACTGGCCGATTGGGGTATTTGAGCTATCCCAATGTAGCCGGGCATGCAAAAAACTGGTTTTCCTGAAGTGGCCGACCCACCATTTTCCACCAAGGAATTAGTGTTTTTGTGCACATTTCCGTACATTTCCACTGAGGATTTAGTGTTTTTGTGCACATTTCCGGCGCCGGGAGGGTCGTCCTTTCAGCCCTCCAGCCGATCCAGCTTCCCAGCTGGCCGATTGGTCAACTTTTCTTGGACCAGCCGATCCAAATCCTTTAGTGGCCGAGCATGGTTCTGCGGGAATAATGGCTCCTTGTTCTCCCCTGTACCAGGCTGCTCCTAAGGTCCTTACTCACGACCAAATCAGCCGTGCAGGTTTTGACCTTGTCCCTGGCCTCCTTCAGCTGCCTCTCGGCCACCGCCTCCT
>JAAGZN010000108.1 GCA_024206165.1 Bacteroidota bacterium | reverse complement strand
TTTCGATCCACCTCTGGGTATATAATCAGTTAGGTTTCTGTTTCGTTCTCTTTCTGACGTATTACTCTGTTGAGTGTCAGACGAAAAGCTTAAGTAATCTATGTTTTCGTTTCGCTATGCTCCCGATTTTCCTGGCTATTTTGAAGTTCTGTACCATCCAAAGACTGTTATATCAGTCAGACTTCCCTCCATCGCTTTCCTTTTTCATAAATGTCAAAATTTCCCCAATTCTAAAAGGCCATTCAAATTCATGAGGAATCCTTCTTCCACTGCTGTCACTCTCAAAGAACCAGAACAAGGGGAACCAAATTTTCGCTCGGTTTTCGTCGCTTTTTCTAAAGAACGGTGCACATGCCAGGGTATGGTAATACAGAAACAGTCTTGAAGAAATATAGAAAGCAATGACGACATCAATGGTATAGTGCTCGTGAGCTGCAAGGATGAAGAACACGGCAAATGCATTCAGGAGCCAACAGAAGGTGTGCAAGAAATACCAGCGACGAGGTGTATCTAGAATGTAAAAGACCATGTGTGATGTTATCTACAGGCCTTTTCATGAAAAAAATACCAGAACCACGGGACAGCAAACCGCGCTTCAATATGACCTTAGGAGGACAATTACTCCTCAAAGATTTGTTGTTATAAG
>JAAGZN010000107.1 GCA_024206165.1 Bacteroidota bacterium | reverse complement strand
TCAAAATGTCGATTTTTGGAGTCAAAAAACTAAAAAAGCTTAGAAATATAGCAATATTTTTTTTACTTTTAAAATAAAAATCTATTTTTGGATTTAAAAAGTAAATTTTAAGCAACAATCAAAAAAAACTAAGCCTGTGCAGAAGCCTTAAAAAGTATATTTGAATATATTGAAATAAATTATAATCGAATGAGGTTGCATTCAAGTATTGGCTATAAGACGCTTGTTGAATTTGAGATGCTAGCTAAGCGATTACAAAATTAAGTGTCCGCCATTTGGGGGAAAGATCAATCTAGGAAGATATTGAATGTCACAAATGAAAAGCGAATTAAAAGTCAATATAAAAAAAGGATTTTCTTGGAATGCAGTTATTAAAATAGAAAAACAAAATAATAAAGTAATTTATCAGACAAAAAATGCAACCGAAAAAATAATAATTACTTTATATTTAAATGATAAAAACAATCTTATACTTGCATTTCATGACAGTATAAAAAACCTATTTGACACAGATCCTATAATAATTGAGTCTTTTTTTGATAAACAAATATATTTGAATTTTGAATTGAAAGTCAAAAAAAAATTCTTTTTTTTGATTATATTTCATCATCAATATATATTAACAACAAATTAAAAATAGAAAAAAAATTTAAACCTTGTTTGCATGATATAAAAAAAGAACTTACTACTATTAGTTCTATAGGTACTGATACAAGAGGAGAGTATCCTGCTACTTTTGATATGGGTGAATTATGTATTTATGATAAAGCTCTTGAAGATAATGAACGAAATTCTCTTTGGAATTATTTTGAAGAAAAGTGGAAGATAGAATGATAAATAATCCTACACAAATAAAAGGTCTTATTTCCTATGTAAAAGCCGAAAGCATGATAAAAAGTAAAGAATTTATAGAGCTTTTCGATAAAGCATCAATGAGACAAATTGGAAACTTAATTGAAGAACATACAGCTCCTCTAATCACTAAAAAAATTATAAAATGTACAGTCCTTCTTTTTTTTACTTTGTTATCATTAATAATTTCTACTTTAATAATCGCTATTTTTTCAGGTGTTATATGTATCACTTAAAGGGTATTATTTTGACATTATAGATAGCTTTGCGAATGAGGTAAAAAATCATGGAAACTAAATTAAGTAATAAAACCACTCTTTGGCGTTATATAAATTTTGAAAAATTAAAAAAAATGATTGATAATTCTTATTTATGGTTTTCAAATGCAGATAAACTAGATGACCGATGGGAAATTACTCCTACAAAAAAAATGTTATCCGTAGCATTATGGAAAAATCATCTAAAAACAATTTATAATTCTAAATATTCTAATAAAGAACTTGGCATCCACGCTGAATGTTTAGTACACAGTTTTATAGAATTATGGACAAAATGTTGTGATTATATTATTAGTTGTTGGCATATATCCAACCAAGAGACAGAATTTTTTTGGAAGAGATATGCAGATTTAGAAGAGGGTATTGCAATAAAAACATCTATTGAAAAATTAAAACTATCAATTAAATCTGATACTAAATATTTAATGCTTGATTCTGTAAAATATATTAATTACGACTCAGAAAATTTTTTAAAAAATTTCAAAGACAAAAAAAATTTATCATATCTTCCTGTTTTTTTTAAAAGAACAATTTTTAACCCAGAAAATGAATTTAGAGCTGTTTTTTATACTAAATCTAATCAACGTGACAATTCTAATATGATTGATGTTGATTTAAATAACTTGATAGAAGAAATAGTTGTTTCACCAGGGGCTCCTGATTGTTTTGTAAAAAAAGTAGAAAAACTATGTGATCATTTGTCTTTTTATAAAAATATAAAACAATCTAACATTTATGAAGAACCTGATTTCAGTTTTTTGAATAAGAATTTACCAGATTTAAAATACAAAGATATCTCTGATAGAAATTATTTAGTTTTTGATGATGAAAATAAATTTTTTGATGCAAATCATAAGTGGTTAAAATATGAAAATCCAATAGCAAGAAATGCTGCAACAGGAGAAATATCCTTATCTATAGGAACAGCTCGTTTAACTAACTTTAAGATTCATCCTGATGAAAAGGATAAAAGAGTTATTATAAAATTTCCAAACGAAAGACAATATAGTAAATATTATAGCCTATTTACAAACTATGCTTCAAAAATTTTGACAAAAGCATGTAATGTACCCCTTTTAGTCAAGAAAAAAATGGGAGAGTTTTATAAAGCAACTTTAAGTTCTTTATGATAATATTGATTAGGTGTTAAATAATTAAGGCTCTGATGTGGAAAATCATAATTATAATCATTTATCCAAC
>JAAGZN010000106.1 GCA_024206165.1 Bacteroidota bacterium | reverse complement strand
GTCTATTTCGTCATTATTTAGCTAGAATGCGAAGAAAAACAAAATGCTATAGTAAATGTGTAAAAATGCTTGAACATTCTATTAGATTATTAATGTTGAAAAGAAACAAAGATCTGTCTCTGCTAAATTAGCAATGCCTTCTTTTTAGGTTTATTATGATGGTTTCTCTTTTGTATAGGTCATATTGTTTTAGATCTTTTTTTGCTGATAGTATGTTGCTTATTAGGTTTTTCTTTTTGTCTTTGTAGCCTTTTAGTTCTGATCTTATTATTTGTATTTCTTCTTTTATTTTGTTTTTGCTTTCTGGGGATTGTGTTATTTGTGGGTTTATGGTGTATTTTAGGTTTATTTGTTTGGTTATGTGGTTGTTGTTTGTTATGAATTCTGTTGTGCTGTTTGTTGTTAGTTTTATTATTATTTTGTTGTTGATGTATTTATAGAATTCTTCTAGTTTTGTGGAGAAGAAGTATTTTTCTTTGATTTTGATATTTTTTTCTGTTTTTTCGAATTTTAAATTTTTTACTATTGCTGAATATGGGATTGTGTAGATATTTTGATTTTTATCTAGGATATGTAATTGTCTATTGTCGGTGCCTATGAGTAGTCCTTGTCCTATTTTTGTTTGTCCGTTATGTATGATGTGGTATTTTACTTTTATTAGTTTTGTTGTTCTTTTGAATTCTCTTACTAGGTGTTTTATGCTTTTGAATGTTTTGTTGTAGCTGGTCCAAAATCCGTTTTTGAATAGGTCTTTGCATGTAAATCCTATTATTGTTAGTATGCAGAAGATGATTGATTCTGTTTGTGTGTTTCCTGCTTTGAATCTAAGTTTTGGGTTTGCTGGTATTACGCATGGGTTTCTTTTGAATGGGTAGAGTAGGGGTACTCCTTTTACTGTCATCATGTCTAGTATTAGGTGTGATAGGTATGCGAAGAAGGCTATCATTGTGTATGTTGTTGTTTTGAGTATTGTTTTTTCTGTGATGTATGTTATGATGATGATTGCGAAGAAGAATGTTAGTCCGTGTGTTATGGTTCTGTGTCCGTAGTT
>JAAGZN010000105.1 GCA_024206165.1 Bacteroidota bacterium | reverse complement strand
GGGATTAAGCCTATGAGAAGACCCCTAAAGTAAACCCAGCATGTTGGGGAAAATCTAGGATCCTTGTCATGAAGCCTACCCTCCTAACCAGGGTGCCAAAATGACCGCCTGATACACACCTTTCAGATGATCTAGTCAAAAAATATGAAATGTCGGTCAAAATTTTGACAAGTAGACATTTCCTCCAGAAAACATGCCAAAATTGCTGATTTCAAGGTTAAATGGCTTTGGAAGTTTGAAGTTGTCATGGGTAAAAGTATTTTAAATACTTATCCGAATTATCTGAACAGAATAGCCTGAGCCCAGACACATGTTTTGGGCTTAGGCTGGACGTTTCAGGCGATTCGGATAAGTATTTAATATACTTATTGCTTATTGAACTTTGAACATGCATGTTAAATCAAAATTCAAGAAAATGGGTAAATTTTAGTATTTCCCATTTTACGGCCATTTAAGCAAAATAATTTTTGTCCACAGACTACTAAAATGACGGCATGACACAGGAGAACAAGATAGGCCCTTCAGATTACAGACCAAGTTAAGTAATTATCGAGTAAACTGCCTGTTTGTAAAGCAAATTGAAAAAATCTGAGGATGTTGGCGCAAATAAGCCTTGTCACAACAATCAATAAGTATGTCCAATACTTATCCGAATCACCTGAAATGAATAGCCAGGGTCCAGGACATGTGTCCGCACCCAGGCTATTCATTTCAGGCGATTCGGATAAGTATTGGACATACTTATTGATTGTTGTGACAAGGCTTATTGTCACTTGGCCCAGCCTTTGGCCGGGGAGTGTGGATAAGTGTCCGGGGAGTGTGCGTACATGACCGGGGAGTGTGCACACGTGTCCGGGGAATGTGCATAAGTGTCCGGCGAGTGTGCATAAGTGTCCGGGGAGTGTGCATAAGTGTCTGGGGAGTGTGCATAAGTGTCCGGTGAGTGTGCATAAGTGATAAGTGATAAGTGAGTGTGCATAAGTGATAAGTTATAAGTGAGTGTGCATAAGTGATATGTGATAAGTGATAAGTGATAAGTGATAAGTGATAAGTGATAAGTGATAAGTGAGTGTGCATAAATGACCTGGATATACTTTGTATAGGGGGAGTGTGCATAAGTGAAAGTACTAAGTGATAAGTGATACGTGAGTGTGCATAAGTGATAAGTGATAAGAGAGTGTGCATAAGCGATAAGTGATAAGTGATAAGTGATAAGTGATAAGTGATATGTGATAAGTGATATGTGATAAGTGAGTGTGCATAAGTAACCTGTATATAAATATCATCCCAAGTGTATAGTGTATAGTGTATATTTTATAGTGCATAGTGCACAGTGTATAGTGTGTAGCGGGGTGCAGGGAATCAAATTTGCCCCACTGTAAATATTTTACCATATTATGCATTGACTTTGTATTGTAATATTACATGAATTTGTAATAAATAGTTTTATTTAATGCACTAGAAGGTATGGGGTCTCCGACCCCACCATCCTGGCTCACGGCTGTATTGGGTCTCCAATCCCATTTTTTTATTTTATTTTATTTATTTATTTTTTTTTTTTGTTTTTCAACATTTTCAGCGGAAGACGACATTTCCGTCGGAAGACGACATTTCCGGTGAAGATGATTTTTTTTCTTCAGATTCTGGACAGCCTACTCAGTCCGACCAACTTTCCTCATAAGCACCACGGGGCTATCTCCTCTTGATATACCAATATAAGGTCAATTATATGGTTTTATATGCTGCATATTGAAAAATGCATAATGCATAGTGCATAATGGTTATATATGACATGTTTTGCATGTTTTGGCATCGCCTATAACAGACGAATCCAAAACACTTTTTGTTTGGCCATTTGAAGGCCATCTTAAGAATGTCAGATTTGGAGTTGCTCTGGGTTAGTTTCATGGGTCTTCCGGTGGACTGTCTCATACACTCACCCAGGGAAAGTGATCTAAAAGAAGCTACAAATGACATCATGGACGAAATCAATATAT
>JAAGZN010000104.1 GCA_024206165.1 Bacteroidota bacterium | reverse complement strand
CTTATAAGAGGAGCAGAAAGTGAGGCATTCCATATAAGCAAGGTATGTCGTAAAACTCATTCATAGTAGTTGCTTCTTCCCTTTTTGATAACACTTACTCACTTTACATTTCTCTTTTATTTTAAGAAAGTGCAGCCCTATCATCTATAAGAAGAGCAGAAATTGAGGTATTCCATTGAAAAAAGGTATGTTGTAAAACTCCTTCATAGTAGATGCTTTTCCTATCTTTGATGACACAAACTCACTTTTAATTTCTCATTTTTTTAGGAAATGCAGCCCCTGTCATTTATAAGAGGAGCAGAAAGTGAGGCATTCCATATAAGCAAGGTATGTTGTAAAACTTATTCATAAAAGTTGCTTTTCCTATCTTTGATAACACTTACTCACTTTAAATGTCTCTTTTATTTTTAGGAAGAGCAGCCCCTGTCATCTATGAGAGGAGCAGAAATTGAGGTATTCCATTGAAACAAGGCATGTTGTGAAACTCATTCATAGTAGATGTTCTTCTATCTTTGATAACACT
>JAAGZN010000103.1 GCA_024206165.1 Bacteroidota bacterium | reverse complement strand
TTTGATATACGTTTAGTTCTCCTTTATCTGCACTTACTCTCTTTACTTTAAAAAGTCAATCAAGTAAGCATGGAGAAGATAGTTAATTTTCCCCTTATTTTTATATCATACTAATCTAACGGATATACGTCGAGTATATACCTTATAAATCTTAATATCTTATCTTTATAAATTGTATATTTGGTTAATATATTGAAAACAATAATTATAAAATGGATAACGAAATAATTATTTATACAGAAAACAATTCTCTTTTCTATATTGCGTTTTATTAACATTTAAACATATGCATTATTTATTTGAATGTATAAATATTCAAGTAAATTTAAAATACTATTTTAAAATTGCATGGAAAATTTGTTTTATTGTATATTAGTCGGGTACTTATCTACTTAATAAATATTAAAATTCTTGCCCTCCAATTTTTTGATAATTATCAGGCAAGAAGTCAATTTAAAATTATTTACCTTTATTAATCATTATATTCTTTATAATTTTTCTAAGTTTAAAGAGACCAATTAGATTAGGTATTGCCATTATAGCATAGACAATATCACAAAACTTCCATAATGTTGTTGTATCTATGATCGAACCTAAAAATAACAAAATTGTAAAGATAATTTTGAAGTAAAATAACCCTTTTTTCCTTAATCCTAAAAATACTAATCCTCTATCACCATAATAATACCAAGCTATGATAGTAGTAATACCAAATAATAAAATACAAATATTCATAAGATAAGGTCCCCATTTGCTGAATATACTTTTTTCTAAAGCTTTTGTTACTGGTCCAATACCTGTTAATAAAGTTTTACCTTTTATTATTACTTCTTTATTTAGTTTTTCAATTTTACCATTTTTGATAGTTAAGGAACCATTATAAGAATCGTTATCTTTTAAATAAAATCTTAAGTCTTTAGCTATTGATCTATTAGAGACTACAGAAAAACTTTGATTTTCAATTTTACCATTCTCTATATTTATCACAGAATTTAACAGAGGTAAATTATCATTATTATTAATAAAATTCGATAATTTTACTATATCTTCCTTTTTATCTTCCGAATATAGATCTTTAAGAAAAATAATATTATTTTTATCAAGCTTATTAACATATTTAGTATTCCATGTGTTTGAAGCAATAATAACTAAGGCAGTTAATGAACACATGATCGCTGTACATAAAAAAGGTTCAATAATAGAAAAGACACCTTCATTATAAGAATTCTCTTCTTCAGAGGCTGCATGAGCGATACCCGAAGCACCTGAGCCAGCATCATTAGTATAATATCCTCTATTAACTCCTTGTATCATAGTCATATTGATGCTTGCTCCTAAAAATCCACCAAGAGCTGCAGAACCTTTAAAAGGATTAACAAACATCAATTTTAGTGCAGGAATTATATTATTATAGTTAGCTAATATAGAAGCAAGTGAAAGGATTAAAAAGATTAAAGTCATAATAGGGATAAGCTTCTCAGCTAAAGCACCTATTCTTTTAATACCTCCTACAATTATTATAAATATGGCAATACTAAGAATCAGTCCAGTGATAATTTCATTTATATTAAAAGAAAAGTAAAAAGCTTTTGCTATACTATTAACTTGTGGCAAATTGTTAAATATTGAGGTAGCAATAGTAGCTAATGCCATAATTATAGCAAGTTTAGGCATATTTAATTGCTCTTTTAAAAAGTGCATCGGTGTACCCGAAATGCTTCCATCCGGTAGTTTCTTTCTATATTTATGGCATAAAGTAACTTCAACAAATTTTGTTGCCATTCCTAGGAAAGTTGTTATTATCATCCAAAAGATACTTGAGGGGCCTCCAATATTTATTGCTACACCAGTACCAGCTATACAACCAACGCCAATGCTTCCTCCTAAAGAAGTTGCCAATGCTTGAAATGCCGACGTATCTCCTTTTTTACTTCCACTTGATTTATCAATACCCAATAGTAATTTTATAGATTTAGGCATTAACCTAATTTGCGGGAATTTTAAATATATAGTAAAAAATAAACCTATTCCAAGTAATAATAAGATGAATATAGGACCACATAGAATATTATGTATTACATTTATTAAATTCATGATTTGAAAAATTTAATGATTAGAAAAATTACTTAATTCAAATATACTATTTGAAAGAAGATGAATTAAGATGAAAAAGTTATTGAAAAATATTAGTTACAAGTAGTTGTGGAAGTGCAGCAGGCATAAAGCCCAGTAGTAGAAGTGGTAATGTTTGCATTTTTTTTGTTAGTATTGAAATATAACCGTTTGACGTAGTATTTTATATTATATTCATGAAGTTCCATTTTTCTAATATTTATATTGAATTTTAAAAAACTCAAGTTGTTAAACAAAATAAAGAGCTATATAATACAACCCTTTATATACAAATATAATGAATTAATTATATTAATCAATTTTTACAAGATATTCCGAGTGACATCTAAATTGTTATTACTTTTTTAATGCTACATTATATCTTCTTTCAACTTCTTTCCAGTTGATAACATTCCAAAAAGCTTCAATATAATCAGGTCTCTTATTTTGATATTTCAAATAATATGCATGTTCCCAAACATCTAATCCTAAGATTGGCATTCCCTTTTTACCTTTATTTTCAGCTATATCCATCAAAGGATTATCTTGATTTGGAGTTGAGCAAATAAATAGTTTATTATCTTTATCCACACAAAGCCAAGCCCACCCAGAACCAAATCTTGTTGCAGCTTCTTTAGCAAATAATTCTTTAAATTTATCGTATGAACCAAACTTTTTTTCAAGTAAATTTAAAAAACTGCTAGAAGGTTTATTGCCTCCACCATTTGATTTTGGAGCCATTATAGTCCAAAAAAGGCAGTGATTATAATAACCTCCACCATTATTTCTCACAGAAGCAGGATATTTACTTATATTTTTTAAAATATTTTCAATGGATGTTTCAGTGGATTTCAATTCTTTGAGTGCGTCATTTAATTTCATTGTATAACCTTTGTGATGTTTTTTATAATGAACCATCATGGTTTCAACATCAATAAAAGGCTCAAGAGCATCATAAGCATAAGATAAATCTGGTAAATCGAACATAATTGAGATATTTAAATGTTAATAAATTTTAAGACTAATATACTAATTCCTAAGATTATCAAAGAAATCTTTTAATAACTTTTGACATTCAATTTTCATTATTCCTTTAATTACTTCGGTTTTTGGATGTAAGAGATTTTGGTTGATAGTTAAAAATCCTTTTTTATGATCATCTGCACCATAAATAATTTTACTTATATGTGCTAAGTGAGTAGCATAAGAGCACATAATACAAGGCTCTAAAGTAATATAAATTTCACAATCGGGAATATATTTAGAATTCCTATAAGCAAAAGCAGAAGTTAAAGCTATCATTTCGGCATGTGCTGTTGCATCGTTTAAAGTTTCTACTTGATTATGAGCTCGAGCAATGATTTTATTATTTTCAACAATTATAGCACCTATTGGAATCTCTTTCTTATCTAAAGCTTTTCTTGCTTCTTTTAAAGCTTCCTTCATAAAATATTCATGGTCCCGATCATTTAGCATTTTTAATTTTTTTTTGATTAAAATAAAATTTTATCTACCTAAATATAGCAGTAGAATAGATATATCAGAAGCTGAAATGCCACTAATTCTAGAAGCACTTCCGATTGTAGGAGGTTTAATATCATTTAATTTTTCTCGACCTTCTGTTGATAATCCTTTTACTTTAGTATAAACGAAATTAGATGGAATAGAAAGTTCTTCAAATTTTATAGTCTTTTGTGCTAACTCTTTCTCTTTTTCAATATAATTTTCATATTTTATTTGGATATATGCTTGTGTTAAAGAATCTTGATTATATTCTTTAAATGAAGTTTTTAAATCAAGGTCACAGTTGAGAATATCTTCAATTTTTAATTCCGGCCTTTTTAATAGTTTATATGCTGATTGTTTTTCTTTGATTATGGAAGTTTGTTTTTCTTTTAAAATACTATTAATTTCCGAAGAAAATTTCTTTTTCTTTAATATACTTATTATTTTATTTGTTTCTTCTATTTTTATTCTAACATTATCTAATCTGTTTTTTGAAGCTAGTCCAAGGTTATAACCCTTTTCAGTTAGTCTTATATCAGCATTATCTTGTCTTAACAAGATTCTAAATTCGGCTCTCGAAGTAAACATTCTATAAGGCTCATCGGTACCCTTATTTATAAGATCATCAATCAACACGCCAATATATGCTTCAGATCTTTTTAATATAAAAGGTGCTTTTTTGTTTATTTTCAAATGAGCGTTAATTCCTGCCATAAGACCTTGACAAGCAGCTTCTTCATAACCTGTAGTACCATTTATTTGACCTGCAAAATATAGGTTTTCTAAAATTTTTGTTTCCAATGTATTTTTTAATTGAGTAGGCTGAAAGAAATCATATTCTATAGCATATCCAGATCTAAACATTTTAGCATTTTCAAATCCTGGAATTTTTATTAAACTTTTATATTGTACATCTTCCGGCAAAGATGAAGAAAATCCATTTACATATATTTCTACTGTTTGTTCTCCTTCAGGTTCTACAAAGATCTGGTGACGCTCCTTATCTGCAAATCGTGTAATTTTGTCTTCAATTGAGGGACAATACCTTGGTCCAAATCCTTTAATTCTTCCACAGAACATTGGGGATTTATCTATCCCTTTTAACAATTCTTGATGCACACTTTTGTTAGTATAAGTTATAAAACAGCTTTTTTGTTTTAAATCTGTTTTTACATTTTCTAAGAAAGAAAATTGTTCTGCAACTTTATCTCCCTTCTGCTCTTCCATTAATTTATAATTTAAAGTCCTTCCATCAATTCTTGGAGGAGTACCTGTTTTCATCTTTCCAGCTACAAACCCCAAAGAACTTAACTGTTCGGTTATTCCCATCGATGCTCTATCTCCCATTCGACCACCAGAAAATGATTTTTCACCGATATGAATAGTCCCATTCATAAAAGTACCGGCAGCAAGAATAACTGCATCTGCATATATTTCTATACCTAATCCAGTTTTAACACCTATGACGTTATTTCTCTCAATTATAAATTGCTTTACAGTTTCCTGCCAAAAATCAATATTCCCATTGGTTTCAAGCTGTAATCGCCATTCTTCTGCAAATCGCATTCTATCATTTTGAGTTCTAGGGCTCCACATCGCTGCTCCTTTAGATAAATTCAACATTCTAAATTGAATAGTAGATTTATCGGCGATAATACCAGAATATCCACCTAATGCATCTATCTCTCTTACTATTTGACCTTTAGCCACTCCCCCCATCGCAGGATTGCAAGACATTTGCCCTATGGTATTCATGTTCATAGTGATCATTAATACCTTGCTATTTAAATTTGCCGCAACCATGGCTGCCTCACAGCCTGCGTGACCGCCTCCAATTACGATGATATCATACTTTTTGAATAGGTTATTGGACATTACTTAAATTTTATATAAATCTATATGGTTTTATTGAAATGAGTATATGAATTGATTTTAATTTATCGTTTCCACGTGGAACTATAATGATTAATGTTTTATTAATTTACGTTTGTTCCAATATTTGGCTCCATAATCTACTAAAATTTCTTCATCTTTTTTGATATATCTCTTGGCTATATAGAGCATTCTCCATGTTCCATCTGCGTATGCAAATTCTGTTTTACAGTTAGGAAGATCTAGAGTTGAGCTTACTCCATGATTAATAAATCTAGTCTCATTGCCATATTTAAATCCATTTATTGAAATGTTTTTAGGAAACTTAGAGATGAAAGAACTTTTGCTTGGATGTTTCCATGACCATGTTTTATTGGCAATTTTATCTCTTGGAACTAATTCTCCTACATATTCCGATATTAAATTACCGGCAGGTATATCCGTATTTGCAAAACAGCCATATCCTATTTTATCACTTGCCCATTTTAGGTATACAGGAGCTACATATTCGGCTTTTACAAATCTGTCATATTTTTTTGTGATTTTGTCGTAATATTCTTTTTTGTTTTTGTAATCTAGAAAATCTGTCTTTTTTGTTTTTGCAAATGCTTTAACTTCTGGGTGAAATTTAGTTTTTGTACTATACTCAACATTTAGTTTTTTAAATAAATATTTGATTTCATCGAGAGTAACATATTTTTTGTTTCGGTCTCCTACTAAATTGGAGGGGGATTTTGAATCAACATTCTTAGCATTATCCTTCTTCTTTTTTGGTTTAAATATTTTATTTCTAAAAATAAATAATAATGAAGATATAATTAATGAAGTTATTAAGAGCTTACTGATATTAGATGATTTTTGTTTCATACCACTTGAATTATTTAAATAAATTTACGGTTAAATATTATAAATCACTAAATTTAGGTATTTTTTTTAAAATTTCGAATTTAAATTGATTTTTTTTCTCCAATTTATAAGTTATAATATTTATACCATTAGTCAAAACCAAATAGTTAGCATTAATGATTTTATTATAAATCGATATTTGTTCAATGTTTTTAATATTTAAAGAAATCTTTGGAGCTTTGCATTCTATTATCATTTTAATTTCTCCTAAATTAGAAAAGATTATTATATCTGTTCTTTTAACCTTGTTTTTATATAGCAAGGATTTCTCTAAGGATATTAAGCTTTTTGGATAACCTAAATCTATAAGATAATGAATCATATGTTGCCTTACCCATTCTTCTTCAGTTAGGTAAATATATTTTTTTCTTATAATATCGAAGATTAAGTATTTATTATTTTCTCCTTTTTTGACTTTATAATTAAAAGTGGGTAAACTTAATTTTTGAAGATACTTACTTTTCTGATTTGTCATTATCTTTTTCAACAGGGGTTTTAATCAGATTTTTGGGAGAAACCTTATTATTTATTTCGTTAACCTTTTCTTTAGGATGAGAAAATTTCTTTGAAAGCTCATTTTTTTCTTTGATTTCTAATTCTTCTATTTTTTCTGTCTTATTTTCTTTATCTTTTTCTTCTGTTTTATCTTTTGTGGTTTTTTCCTTTTCTTTTAATATTTCTGGGCTATATTTCTTTATAATTTTATACCATGAGATGATTTTTAAAATTTGTGAAGGATGTAATTTATTCTCATCATAGTCAGATAAAACACTTTTCATATAATCTTTTATCTGATCTATGGGTGTTTTAGAATCTATAGTTTTGGGATCTTTATTTTTGTTGATTTTTTTGAAAATATCTATTAAAGGTATAGCTACAGTTTCTGATTTTGTATAAACAGCAATATTATCTAAAGGAGTTGCCTTTGAAAAATTTATATTTTTTACTGCCTTTTTTTTCTCTTCATCTAATGTTTCTAATAATAATCCTCCTCTAGTTACTTTTAGGAGTTTAAAAAGACCATTAGTTCCTTTTACCGAAATTATATCTCTTAATAACATACTTCTTAAATTATTTAGTAAATATACTAATTATTTATTTATATCTGAAATCATATCCATTACACTATCTGGAACAATTTCTGTTCTTATTTTGCCTGTTACATTTGCCATTGCTGAATTTACAGCTCCAACAATTAGATCTTGGAGGACTTCTTTGTTTTCTAATTTAAACATTGAGTTTTCGATTTCTATTTTAACTAATTCTCTTTTTCCATTTACAGTAGCCTTTATATCTCCACCGCCAGCTTCTCCTGTAGCTGAGATATTAGCTACTTTGTCCTGAATTTGTTTTAATGCATCTCCAATATTAAAAAGAGAATTAAAAGTATTATCAAAGTTTTCCATATTGTATAGTTAAGTTTGTAAAATCTTATCAAGTTATGAATTTATTATTTTCCTATTATAAAGTAAAATAAATTAGTATGAACTTATTTTTGATTTGGAAGTAAAATTTAAAATATTTTCTATTCTATCAATAGGAATAAAATGTTGTTCTCCATTTTTCATATTTTTTAGAATGAATTTGTTCTTTGTTATTTCATCTTTTCCAAGAATTACTATAAAAGGAATATTTCTTTTATTTGCATAAGATAATTGTTTTTTTATTTGAATAGGAGCAGGATATAATTCTGTATTTATATCCAATTTTCTTATTTCTTTTGATAGTTTTAATAATAAAGGCATATTTTCTTCATCAAATAATGTAATTAAAATTTGAGTGCTATTTGTCTGTTTTCTAGGAATAAGATTTTCATTTTTTAAAATAGACCATATTCTATCTAGGCCGAAAGCAAATCCTATTCCATAACTATTTTTTAAACCAAAAACAGAAGCCATTTCATCATATCTTCCGCCTCCTCCTATACTGCCAATATTAGAGTTTTCAACAATAATCTCAAAAACTGTTCCTGTATAATAGGCTAACCCTCTTGCAATTGTTGGATCAACTTTAATATAATTTAAATTTACGCCAGAAAATTTTAAATATGTTAACAATTTTTGTATATCCTCTAATCCTTCTAAAGCATAATTAATATTTTGAAATTTGTTTTTCAGAAAAAGTAAGATTTCTTCATTTGTACCTTTATATTGTAAAACTTCTTTTAATTTATTTATTTGATTGTCACTAATATTATTTTTCTTCAATTCTGCAAGTACATTATCAAGACCAATTTTGTCAACTTTATCTAAAGTAATTGATAGTAAAGTTGCTTTATCTTTTTGGTTAATATATTCAGAAAAAGCTTTTAATAGTTTTCTATGATTAATTTTGATTTTAAAATTTTTTATTTTGAGTTGATTTAATATTTCCGTAGCCATAGTAATTAATTCAACTTCAGATAATATAGAATTTGTACCAATAATATCTACATCGCATTGACAAAACTCTCTAAATCTGCCTTTCTGAGGTCTATCAGCTCTCCAAACATTTTGAATTTGATATCTTTTAAAAGGAAAAGGATGCTTATCTTGATTCATAGCAATATATCTTGCTAAAGGAACAGTTAGATCATATCTCAAAGCTTTCTCAGATATTTTTTTTAATAATTTATTCTTATCATTAAAATCTTCAATATCTGTATTTTTAAGAAAATCACCGGAATTAATAATTTTATAAATTAATTTATCTCCTTCATCTCCATATTTCTCAGTTAGAATAGACAATTTTTCAATTGCGGGAGTTTCGATGGGCTCGAAGCCATACTTTTGAAAGTTTTCTTTAATTATGTTTAATATGTAATCTCTCTCATAGACTTGCTGAGGGGTAAAGTCTCTCATTCCGCTTGGAAGCGAAGGAATAATTTTTTTCATAAGTTTAATTTAATTTATAAATATTAAATATTTATATTTCGCTTTCTCAATGATAAATAAAGTTATATATAATAAAGGAATATCTTAAAATAAATTTAATTATTTCTAATATGTTTTCGATTAATTTACTAAAAAATTGGATTATAAAAGTAATAATAAATAAAAAAGCATACAGTAAATTTATAAATTAAGTTAGCTCATGAATAATTTAACAGTTATCACAATATTCTTTTTTTTATTAACGACTTTAATAGTTGGATTATATGCAAGTCGGAATATAAAAGATATAAAAGAATATACACTGGGAAATAAAAAATTTAGTCCATCTATTTTAACATTAACTCTATTAGCAACATATATAGGTGGAGGAGCTACAATAGGAACAGTGGGAGAAATATATAGATATGGAATTATTATAATCATAGCTTATTTAGGAAAAATAATCAGACATTTAATTTTTGCAAAATTTATAAGTCCTCATATTGAAAATTTTGAAGATTGTTTGACAATTGGAGATTTGATGCATAAACTTTATGGAAGAAATATTAAAATATTGACAGGAGTTTTAACATTATTTTATTCTCTTTTTCTTACAACTGTTCAAATATTTATGATTGGCAAGGTTTTAAATTCTTTTTTGAATATAAAAACACATTATTGCATAATTATTTCAGGTTTACTTTTATCTGTATACTCTGCAAGTGGAGGCATCAAAGCAGTTACATTCACTGATGTTTTACAATTTATAGTATTAATAATAGGAATTCCTTTTTTAGGAACATTAGCTCTCAAAAAAGTTGGAGGATATGAAAAATTATTATGTAATATATCATCAAGTAAATTTATGGCATTGTTAATTTAAAATAGGTCTTAAGGTTTTTCGCAAAATAATTCTTCATTTTAAAAATTATTTTGAAGTTTTAAAATACAGAATTTATAAATAACTATACTAAGTTAACAATGCCAAATTTATAATATTTGGCAATAAAAAATTCTATTATTATTTATCTCTATTTTTAATTTGGAGCATGCCTATTTCTGTTATAAGTCCAGCTATAATGCAGCGTGTTTTTATGACGAGAAATAAAGAACAATTAAAATACCGACCATCTGAAGATGGTCGGTATTTTAATTAAGATTTTAAAAAAATTAAAAATATTTATACCGACACCTAAAAGAATTAGTTATTACTTAAGAGATCAAGTAAATATTTCTAAAAATAATAGATTGATGTTCGGGATTTTATTTTGTGTTAATTTTATTTTTCCTTATTTTATTTCTAATTATAAATGTACAGCAGATTATTATTTGTTATCAAAACTAAGAATTTTTGGTTTTATAATAATGTTATTACTTACAATTAAAAACCGCTGGAATATATATTTTAAAAAGAATATATATCCTTTTTTTTGGCATTTTACAATTTGTTATTGCTTACCTTTTTTTGCAACATTAATGTTTTTAATAACCGATGGGTCTATTTATTCTGTTTTAAATGTAGGCACAACAGTTTTCTGCTTGACTTTAATTCTCACCACTGAACTTTTTGTTATTCACTTTTTTTTAGGAATTGGTTTAGGTCTTTTCTTTTATTCTTTTTGTATAAATCGATTCGATTTAATGATGATAACTTTTAATACCAAATATTTTTTAATATATCAGCTTATTTTTCCTACCATGATAGGACTCATTTTCTCATATACAAAAAAGATTTTACATTTAATTTTTAATAATAAAGAAATCAAATTAGGAAGAGCGCTTTGTACGGAACTAAAAGTAAAAAATAATTTAAAATATGTAGAGATACTTACAAGAAGATTACAATTTATAAATTCTTATTTTGAAATGAAAAATGTCAATGGCAATAAAGGATGTTTTATATCAAAAACACATTTTGAAGATATTGTTTTAATTTTAAATAAATTAGAAGGCGACGTAAATAAAATTGATAGAAATATAAACAATTGCGAATCGGTTCTTTTTAACATTGAAAATAGAAATATTAAAATTCTTTCTATGAAAGAATTAGTAATTAATATTATAAAGAATTTAAAATTGAATGAATCACAAAATGATAATTTAGAAATTATAAATAAAGAAGATTTTTATGTTCGTTATCCAATTGAAAAAATACAAAATTCAATGCATAGCTTATTTACCAATATTCTTAAGAATGAAGATATAAATAAAACACAGATTAAAATAGATTCCTCCAAAGTAAATATTAGACAAATAAAGAAAGGTAAGAATTTTATTTTGATAAAGAGCAGAAAAATAAAATATTCATTATTAGAAAATAGAGTTATTCTCACTTGATATTTAAAACAATTAAATCATATCATATTCTATTTTTTATACATAGTCTTTATGATATCTTCAAAAGCCCCAATGGCACTTTCTAAAGTTGATTCAAATTTGCCACCAGCGGCATTTTTATGTCCTCCACCATTAAAATGGTTTTTTGCTATTTCATTTACAGCAATGTTGCCTGAAGATCTTAATGATAATCTAATAAAGTCACCTTTATCAGTAATTAATGCTGCTAAATTAATATTCTCAAGTGACAATGCATAATTGACTAAACCTTCTGTATCTCCAGTTTTTAAATTAAAATTTAGAAAGTCTTTTTTTTCTATATAGAAATAAGCTGCATGATACCTTTCTAAAATAACTAATCTATTAGATAAAGCAAATCCAAGAAATCTTAATTTATTTATAGAATTAGTATTATAAATTTTTCTACTTACTTCAGAAACATTAGCACCAAATTTAATTAATTCAGCCGTTATCAAATGTGATTCAGCAGTTGAATTGGGATGTTGGAAGGAGCCTGTATCTGTTAATATACCTGAATATAAACTATCAGCGATATTTGAATCGATATATTTAAGCAGATTTAAAGATTTTAAAAGTCTATATATTAATATTGCAGTAGCAGGAGCCTCTGTATCAATAAACATGATATCAGCAAAATTTTCAGGGTCTATATGATGATCAATTATTATTTTTGTAGCCTTTGATGAATCTAAAACAGTGCTCATATTATTCACTCTTTTTAGTGAAGAGAAGTCTAAACAAAAAATCAATTCAGCCTGTTTAAAAAGTTTTTGAGAATGTAAGTCTGTTTCTCCAGAAAATAAAATTACTTTATCTGCATCTATCAACCATCTTAAAAAATTAGGGAATTCAGTCGGTGCAATCACATCAACAGAATGGCCCATTTTTTTTAATATTCCAGCTAAACCTAAAGAAGAACCTAATGCATCAGCATCAGGCCTAGCATGCATAGTAATTATTATCTTTTTTGGTGTAGTTAAAAGATTTTCAATTTTTTTAAAATCCATAAATGATTCAATTTTATGATAAAAATTTATTTATATGGATTAGTTTAGTCAAATCGTAAACATTATCTTTAAATAAATTAAATAATAACAAGCCTCAATTTATGAAAGTATAACTTTTTTTGCAAAAATGTATTTTAAATTGTTTTGTTATTTGGATTGTAATTTAAGAAATTTATTATTGTTATCAGAAATTCCTTCATCTGTCAATTTATTAAAGATTAAATTTTTATCAGTTTTATCTGATTTTTCAATCATTATTTCTTCTTCATTATGAGAAAAAGCTTTATTTTTATCCTTGAACTCTATTGAGCTCTTTTTAAATTTTATTTTTTCATCGCTTTCTTGTTTTTTGTTTTTTAATATAAAATAAGAACCTTCTTTTTTATTTATTACTCGATACCATATCAAAGCTGCCAATATATAGCAGCATAAAAAGAATAAAATTATAGAAACAACTGAAAGAACTAAAATAAGAATGAATGAAGAATCACTAGATTTTGTTGGAGCAGGTGTTGGAAAAATAGGTCTTCTTGTTGGTGTAAGAGTTGGTAAAGTAGGATTTTTAGTTGGTTTTTTGGTAGGACTTAGTGTTGGACTTAAACTTGGTTGTATAGTAGGGCTGGAAGTTGGATTCAGAGTTGGACTATAGGTTGGATTAAAAGTAGGGCTAATAGTTGGATTAAAAGTTGGATTATTAGTCGGTTTTTTTGTGCAAATATTTTTTATAGATTGATAATGACCAAGATACATCATTAGCGCATTATTATGAGTAATAATATTAATAATTGAAGTATTAAGTTGAGTATCTAAAAATTCATATTCTATTTGAAATAAAGTAGAAGCAATAATACTCGCTGGGCAGTATTCAAATGTAAAGTTTTCACTTAATTTTCCAAATATTGGACGAATAGGAGGTTTTTCTTCAATTAATCTTCCACTAAATAATAAATCTCCATTTTCATTATTATTGATAGAAAGAATATTCAAGCTTTTATTGGTGGGACATATTGAAAAACTTTTTTCTAAGATACCATCTTTGCTTATAATGGTAAAAACATTTTCATAATTCTCTAAAACAGATGAAACTACTATTTTATTGTCTTTTAATTCAGTTACTTTTGTATAAATCACCGAGCTTGTAAGATTTATACCCGCTAACCAATTTACTATTCCATTTTTAGAAATTGACATAATCCATGGTAATGTCATGTACTTATTTTTTTGAAATTTATCTCTAATTAGTCCAGTTGTAACAATACAATCATCGTTTTTTGTCTCAAGACCATTCAAAATAGACATTGGATTAGTTTTAGTAAATGATTTAAAGTATATAAGCTTATTCCAAACAATTTTTTTATTTGAATCCATTTTCATTATTATAGGCAAGGAATAGATAGGTATACTATAATCACTTCCGATGAGTATTAATCCATTGTCATTAGTATAGAAGATATCATTTAAAAATAAATCATCACTCAATTCGTCAGTTATATTTAAAGTAATATTGAGCTTTGGGTATTGGTTACCATTTAATTCAAAGAAAGAGATTAAAGGGTTATATTTGTTGCTATCTTTGTAAGTTTTCTGCTTTCCTAATAAAACTAATTCATTTTGCGTTACACTTGCAGAAACTGATTTATAATCTAATTGATTCTCATTAGTTATCTTTGTAATTAATAAAGTTCTCAAATTTGTTACAGAACTCTTTATTGTTTGTCCCATAAAGCCATATGAATTATCTGTATTTCTTGAATTTCCTATGATAAAAGATATTGTAGGTGCATATTTTAATATTTTAACTGGAGTGTTATCTTCTTTTCCTATACTAATATTATAAGTATTAAATGAATTTTTATAAGTTTCTGCATATAAAATATCATATTTATCTCTGCCTTTAAATTTATTTTTAAATAGTATATGAAGTTCATTATTACTATCTTCGGCAATATCAGAAGCGGGAAAGATTTCTGTATAGTTTGTATAGGGATAATTTGGTGAAATTGTTTTTGTATATGAATCTATATCAGTTATTGAATCGTTTCTTATTGCATATAAATTGTTTGCATCCCAACTATTGACAAAGGGCAAATTCCAAAATAATAAACTTGTCAATAATAACTTTTTATTTAAAATATTAGTTACATTAAATTTTGGATTAATAAAAATTTTTCTTTTGACTGATTTATCAAAACTTGCTATTTTTAAATCTTTAGAATTTATTATCTTCTTCGATTTTAAATTGGAACAACTTAAATTTAATATTACTAAAGTACTAAATATAAATATCTTCAAATTATAAATATTAAATAATTTTGAATCAACTATTTTTACTGATAAATTTTGTTTAATTAATTTCATAATACTTAAATTTTTAGTTAAAATCATTGCTTAGTTTCTGCTGCACCTTCCATAGTAATTCTTTTCATAGAAAGGCTTGGTGAAAAATAATTTTGTTCGTTCAAATTTTTATGATTATTAGAAACTGAAATTTTAGTTTTTTCTTCCGTAATTACTGTTTTTTCGATATTTATGTTTTTATCAGAATCATTTAAAGCAAAATATCTATCAAGACTTTTAATTCGTTTATTTCTAAGAACGCAACAATAAAAAATTATTAAAGGAATAGATAGACATATAATTAAAGTCAGACAAATTCCTAAAATTAAATCTAATTTAATATTTGGAGAATTATTTCTAGTTGGAGAACGAGTTGGCAAATTAGTTGGATCTAAAGTGGGATCCAGAGTTGGATCATTAGTAGGATTAAGATGGCATATATCTTTTCTATCAGATATTGAAATTTTTGAGTTTATATTTAAATCTGAGTATTTTAATAAATTATTTTCTTTAGTGATTGAAAAATTTGATTTTTCTGGAATCATAATAGAATTATTATCAGGAACCATTTCATTAAAATAAAAACAATCAAGCAAAGAAAAATTAAAAGGAATTTTTCCAAACCAAACTTTAGATTCATCATTTTCTTTTATATTTAGAGCATTGAAGTGTATATTATTATTTGAGCTATAACTCATTGATAAGAGAAGTAATTTTTTGTTAAAAGGCTCTAAATGAAATTGATCAATAAACTTCCCATTAGAAAGTCTTGAAATGATGGAATAAGATTGATTAAATGAAGATAAGAAAGAAATTAATTCATCATTTTCATTTATTAATGTTTTTAAATATGAATTGGTTATTTCTTTAAGAGGAATTAATAAGCGAGAAACTTTTATCCATTTTATTTTATTTGTTTTTGATAATTCTAGATACCAGATAAAAAGTGTGTTTGACGCACTTTCAGGCCGAAAATAAACTAAACCATCTATAATTAAAGAGCCTTTTCCTGTATTAATGATATTATGAATAGAGGAATCAATTTTTATATCAGCAAAATAGTCTTCAAAATAAAACAAATTATTCCAATCCATTTCATATTTATTATTAAGTTTTAATATAACAGGAATATTTTCAAAGTACTCAGCAGCAGCCCATCCTCCTAAATAAATATTATTATCTTTTGTATTGATTTCATTAATATGTACTTTGTTCTTATTCATATTTTTTATTAAATATGAATCTGATTGGGGAATTAAATTATAATCAAAAAAATGTAATAATGATTGAAAATTTGTACAATTTTTATAATCATGGAAATTAGATACAACAACTATTTTATCTTCAATAAAATTAAAATTATATATCGCTGTTTTAAAGTATTCATGTACGTCTATTTCAAAAATTACTTTTTCTTTAATTGTTCCTAATGCATTAGCTTTTAATAAGATACCTTTTACATGATTAGGAATAGTTTTATTAATAATATTTCCTAAAATGAATATATTACCCCAAAAATCTTCTCTTATTTTTCTTGATATTAAGTCTAAATTTTCTAGAAAAATTTTTTGTTGCCATAATTTTTTCCCTTTATCATCCTGTTTGCCAAATATTATTTCTGAAGTATCCTTATTCTTAGGTTTAATGGTATAAATATAATAATCTTCATCTGAAGATGTTGTTAACATATCTGTTGTAGGATAATTTGCAGTTAGATGAACAAAATTATCGACTACGACATCACAAATTGTTGAATTATCTCTTGTAAAAGATATTAATTCTTCCATTTCTAAATTATCTTCCCTTAAGTAATAATGTTGAGAATTTACTAAGATTGATAAAAAGGGAAACAATAATAATTTTTTATATATTGATTGAGAAGGGAAAAAATTATTTAGAAAACCTTTACAAAGATTATTTTTATTTAAATTTTTATTAATATTTGAATTCTCATAATTACTTTTTATTCTTTGAGATTGTAATTTATTTTTATGAGAACAGCAAATTAAAACTATAAAAATTAAAATTTTTGAAAATTTATACTTTAAATTCATTTTTTTAAATTTAAGATTTCAAATATCGCATTTCAAGGTACAATGATACTTTTGATTGTCAATATTTTATACCTAAAATTTATTTTGTAATATAATTAATTAGTAATTTTTTTATTTTAAAGATAAAAAGGATATTTAGAATTGAAATATTTTTATATTAACTTTATTTTGTATTATTTTGGAGTTTTATTTTAATAAATTATTACTAAATACAATTTAATTAAAATGATAATTTTATGACCAAAGCAGATATAATATTAGAAATAGGAAAAAAAACTGGAGTAAATAATATGGATATTCAAGTCATATTAGATGCTTTTTTTGAAACGGTTAGACATTCTTTAGAAATAGGAGAAACAATTTATTTAAGAAAGTTTGGAACTTTTTATGCTAAAAAGAAAGCGCCCAAAATAGCAAGAGATATAAGAAAAAACACATCAATTTTTTTAGATGAGCATTTTGCTCCTGACTTTAAGCCTTCTAAATCTTTTGTTGATAGAATAAAGTCTAGTGAGGATTTGAAAAAATTGTTAATTAAATAAATTTTTCAAATAGCTTTTTAAATAGTGTTTGTAAGCAAACAAAACTATAGTTAAAAGTTACAATTTAAATTCATGTATATATCACAAAAGAAGTAGTCAGCTTATAAAAACACAAAATATACCAAAAATATACCTATCGAATAATAAGTCAATTCCTTATCC
>JAAGZN010000102.1 GCA_024206165.1 Bacteroidota bacterium | reverse complement strand
TGCAAAGGCTTTTTTTTAATTTTCGGATTTATTTTTGGCATTTTGTCCATTTTTTGCATTTTTATTTTTGACATTTTTTAAATTTTTGGGGTTTTGGTGGGTTGCAGGTTGGATATGGATAAGCTGTTGATCCGTCGCGCAAGGCGACACTGAGGGCAAGACTCATCCCCGGGTTGGTTCGTTGCAGGTCGGTTTTATGGTTTTTTTAGGGTAAAAAAAAAACAAAAACAAAAAAACACCTTAAAACAGGCAATATTTTGGGAAAGACACATCTCCAGGAGGCACATTTGTTAAAGATTTTATGCGAATACGCTAGGTAGCTGGGGAAAACACCTATGATTTGGAGTGTTTTGGTTTTGGTGTGCCTAACGACGGTCTAAACCCAGCTCACGTTCCCTATTGGCGGGTGAACAATCCGACACTATCAGAATTCTGCTTCTGAATGATAGGAAGAGCCGACTATCGAAGGTCAAAACATCAGAGCCAATACTGACCAGACACGAACCGACTTTGGCGGCGCCTCAGTGTCGCCTTGCGCGACTGATCAACAACATATCCATCTAAACCTAAGGTAACTCCACCCAGAGGCATCAACAGGCTAACAGGCCCAAGGGCACTGGAACAGCACCTTGGACATGTGAACCACCACCAAGGGTAACCTTCGGCTTAGTGCCGACTCATCCGCGCCTTTCAAACCAAATGGAGAATGCAATTTTAAAAGCTTTGCAGGTAGACATATAGCGAGTTTGGGGCCTTCGTTGGCCGTCAAGAAACATCAGTGTTGTGCACTAGACACGACACTGCATACACTCCTCTTAAAGAAGGTTATTCAAGCTGATAAGCTTGGTCGTATAGACAATCGCAGTCACCTCGTTGGGTCATTCTGGCCAACATGGCAAAAGAGGAGTCTGCGGAAGCTACATGACTAATGTGATCATGCTATAATACCGTA
>JAAGZN010000101.1 GCA_024206165.1 Bacteroidota bacterium | reverse complement strand
GTGTAATAAGTTCTAGGCTGTTCCCATGGACAGAACTGTTGTAATTCGTATGTTTACAACGTTTTAGAGCAAACGGAACCGTTTTATTCCATGCAAAAGGCATACTTTATAAGGAATTTAGGTGAACACCTATTGCACGAGTAAGTTTTCACTAAGTTTTATGGGGAACTATAAAAAACCCTCGGTTTAATAAGTTCTAGGCTGTTCCCATGGACAGAACTATTGTAATACGTATGTTTACAACGTTTTGGAGGAAACGGAATCGTTTTATTCCCTGCAAAAGGCGTACTATACAAGAAATTGTGGTGAACTCTTATTGCAGGGCTAAGTTTTCATTTAGTTTCATGCGGAACTATAAGAAACCCTCGGTGTATTAAGTTCTAGGCTGTTCCCATGGGCAGAACTGTTGTAATGCGTTTGTTTACAACCTTTTAGAGCAAATGGGATCGTTTTATTCTGTGCGAATAACTAACTTTATAAGAAATTGAGGTGAACTCTTATTGCAGGGCTAAGTTTGCACTAAATTTCATGGAAAACTAAAAGAAACCCTTGGTGTAATAAGTTCTAGGCTGTTCCCATGGACAGAACTGTTGTAATACGTATGTTGACAACGTTTTAGAGCAAACGGAATTGTTCTAGTCAATGCGAAAGGTTGACTTAATAAGAAATTGAGGTAAATTCTTATTGCAGGGCTAAGTTTTCACTAAGTTTCATGGGGAACTATAAGAAACCCTCGAAGTAATAAGTTCTACGCTGTTCCCATGGACAGAACTGTTGTAATACGTTAGTTTACAACGTTTTAGAGCTAACAGAACCGTTTTATTCAATGGGAAATGCGTAGTTTAAAAGAAATTGAGGTGAACTCTTATTACGGG
>JAAGZN010000100.1 GCA_024206165.1 Bacteroidota bacterium | reverse complement strand
CCTTCAAAATCAGTCGAAAATAGGGAAAAAGCGTGATGGTTACCCCATGGTTTTTGGTGAAAATTTGCCAAAGATAAATGGTTCCAAATAGGCAATTAATCCACTCAGGACTGTACAGGGAGCCATATTAGGCTATAATAGCCTTATCAAACGCATAAGATCACCAAAAATAGTTCCTTCAAAATCAGTCAAATATTGGGAAAAAGCATGATGGTTAGCCCATGGATTTCGGTGGAAATTTGCCCAAGATAAATGGTCAAAATACGCAATTAATCCACTCAGGACTGTTCAAGGAGTAATATTAGGCTATAATAGCCTTATCAAACGCATAAGATTACCAAAAATCGTTCCTTCAAAATCAGTCAAAAATAGGGAAAAATTGTGATGGTTAGCACATGGTTTTTGGTGAAAATTTGCCGAAGATAAATGGTTCCAAATAGACAATTAATCCACTCAGGACTGTGCAGGGAGCAATATTAGGCTATAATAGCCTTATCAAACGCATAAGATCATCAAAAATAGTTCCTTCAAAATCAGTCAAAAATTAGAAAAAAGCATGATGGTTAGCCCATGGTTTTTGGTGGAAATTTGGCCAAGATAAATGGTTCTAAATACGCAATTAATCCACTAAGGAGTGT
>JAAGZN010000099.1 GCA_024206165.1 Bacteroidota bacterium | reverse complement strand
CAACAGGACTGGGTTTTTTGAAGGACACCTTTACTGCAATCATTTTTCTTTGTAAAGCTGATGCAAAGACTTTTGATTTCGGTTCTAACATCAGATCCTCGGTAGTACAGTAGTGAGTATCCCCGCCTGTCACGCAGGAGACCAGGGTTCAATTTCCCACCGGGGAGGCTGTTTTGGAGATAGTTGTCCTTGTAACTTTTATTCAAAGAGAGCCTTATACAAACTATGTTTTTCATGTGCTCAAGACATATTTATTTATCTTTCATTATTTGTGTTGATATTTGGGTGTCATGGGGCAAAGTTATCACTTTTGCCTTAACAGGACTGGATTTTTTGAAGAACACCTTTACTGCAATCATTTTTCTTTGTAAAGCTGATGCAAAAGCTTTTGATTTCTGTTCCAACATCAGATCCTCGGTATTATAGTGGTGAGTTTCTCCGCCACTCACACGGGAGACCGGGTTCAATTCCCCGCTGTGGAGGCTGTTTTGGAGATAGTTGTCCCTGAAACTTTTATTCAAAGAGAGCCTTATACAAAAAATTTTGTCATGTGCTAAAGACATATT
>JAAGZN010000098.1 GCA_024206165.1 Bacteroidota bacterium | reverse complement strand
TTCTCTTTTCGGACTTAATGAAAACGTTCTCTCTATTCAATAAGAAATAAATATTAAACTTTCCCGCTCCTTTAAAAATTATTAAAAGCGGGAGCTAAAGCGAGCCGCAAGCGAATTGAGCAGACCCAGGAAAAAAGATAGCTTGTGAAACAAGCGTTTTTTCCGTTAATTTTTTTAAGCGCAGGCTTATAAAAATTTGGGGATGCGATCGCGGGTGAGCACAAAATCGGCGAATGGTTTTTTCCCTTTTTTATTAATTTTGCGAAGCAAGGCCTTATTGGGTTTTAAAGGGAAAAATGGGAATGAGCGTGAAGATGGAACGTAATGAAGCGTTAGCGAATGAAGTGACTGATGAACTCCTTTGATGCCCTGTTGCTATGGAAATTCATGTTTAAAACTTGTATTACGGCTTTTTAGAAATTATATGTTTTTGAATTTTGAAGTTGCAAACTTCAAATAGCGGGGTATTAGATTTATAATTTTAATTCTTTACCTTCTATTTCTAACTCTAATTTCCATTCATTTTCATTAATATTTGTTAATTTTATTCCTAAATCTAAAGGAAAGGGAGGAAAATTTACTTCTTTTTCTAAATAATTTTGTGTTTTTTTTAGAATCTTTTCATTAAATCTGAAATCCTTTCCATTTAGATTTGAGAAATCTGAATACAATATTAACTTTGATTCAGGATTAGAATAATTAAATTTAATTATTAACTTTTTCTCTAAGCCTAGAAAAGATATTTTATTTAAATCATTTAAATTTTCTTTTTTATAAACTCTTTTCCCTTTGTTAAAGATTTTATCTAGTAATATATATTCATCTAAAATTTTCAATGGATCATAATTCTTAGGTTCATAATCTCTGCTTGATCGACATTCAATTTTTTTATAAATTTTTCCTTTTTTATAATATAATTTTTGAAAATAAACTTTAGATTTATTTCCTTTTGTATTATAAAATTCTAGCATTCCATTTATTATATTCGAATAAAAATAACTTATATTTTGAGTATCATGAGATTTTACCTTAAAGATTTCCTTCTTTATTAATATTAATTCTTTTTCAAAATAATAACTACAATAATGAACATGGTTATCATGTAAAGTAAATGTTGTTATAATTTTTTTTAGCGTTTTAGTATCTTCGTCTATATATAAAGTAATATAATTTTTAGATTCTCGACTAAATAGTTTGTAAGAAGAATTTATTAAACTAAACTTATCATTTTTTATTTTATTTTCAATATTTTTAATAATTTCATCAGTTTTTTTCCAATATTTACTTTCTCGTTTTTTTATTGATTTTGCATTAATAGAAAAAATTGATATACTTAAAAATAGAAGAATATTACGGATTGAATTCATAAAAAAAAATTTGGCATTTATATTTTCAATTTTTTAGATAAAACATTTCTATTTAAATAGGTTGATATATTTTGTTTTTTGACTTAAAGCTTTTTTCTTTATAACTGACCAATGAAATCCATAAGTTCTTTCAAAATGAGGTGGATCATATTTTGTACCAGAAAAGTATCCTCCCCATCTAAAACCATATTTAAAAGCTATTTTTAGTACTTTTTTTCTATCAAATGATTTAATTTTGGATTCTCCATTATCATTAATAATTTCTAATAAATCAAAAGCCAATCTATAATTATGCATACTTGCTCCTCCGGGAGCACTTGTAACTACTTCATTTTGATTGATTACCTCCTTGGTTACTGGATCTCGACCTTTTAAGAATAATTTATCTTGCTCCTCAACACTTCTAAATACTTCATGTCCTATTCTTAATTTGATGCCATACTTTTCATATAACTCATTTATCATTGCTCTTGCATCATCTCTCATTTTAGGATCTATTTGTTTTAATCTTTCATTAGTATGTTTATCCCAAGTAGGGCTATTATAATATTTATCATATTCTTTACTGGTAAACATTCTTGTTTTACCTTTTCTAAGATTTTTTAAATTTCTCTCACTTATAGCTTTATTTATTTTATTTATATCTTCTTGTTTTAAACCATCGGGATTATTTTTAGGATGATATCTCTCATAGTTAGGATAATCAAAAACTAAAGGCGGATCATCATCAGAGTTATACTTTGAATCATTCTTATTGAAGCTATTTCCTGTCTGTTTCTCATCCGCTACCGTGGCATTTCCCTACCTTACATTTTCAAAGATCTTTTGTGCTTTATATTGCACCTTTTGACCCCTAAATTAATTATTTTATTCATTTGAAAAAATATATCTTATTTTTTATTATCATACTTCATTTAAAGGATGATATT
>JAAGZN010000097.1 GCA_024206165.1 Bacteroidota bacterium | reverse complement strand
CCATCCAGGTCCTGATGACAGAGGGTTCTGTCCTCATTGATTAGTGTTGACGCGATGCTCTGACTAGAGTTCCTCGGTCACAGCCACTTTCAGATAATGCTAGCAAGGTCCCGATGGCGGAGAGCTCTGCCTTGAGTTGGATGGAAAATGCGTATTTGCAGACGCAAAATTTAGGTGTGACGCAAAGACAGGCTTCAGTAGGCGTTATTTCAGGTTCAGCAGTGCAGGACTTGCTTTGTTGATGACCCATGGCGTAAATGCAGGCTCAAGTGGGCGCATTTCAGGTTCAGAAGTGCAGGCAGGTTCAGGTTCAGGTTCAGAAGTGCAGATGAAGATGGTCCACTTTTCATTCTCCGCAGCCTTTCCATTTCTTGGTCAGACATGATGGTTTCTCAGTCTTTCCTTTTATCACTGTGAAGGCGTAAATGGGCCTCAGTCTTTTCTTCTTATCACTGTGAATGCGTAATTGGGCTGATCACTGCGAAGGCGGTCAAGGCAGGTCGCGAAATTGGGTATGGGCCCATCAGGACGGCCACTAGTTCACGATCCGGAGAAGTGTTAAATGTTCCAAACATCAGGTCGCGAAATTTGGGTATGCGTAAATGGGCTATCATGCATCCGTGGGAAAGGAAAACCTGGATTGTGGCTATGGACAATGGACAAATGCAGGTTGAGTACAAATATTGATAGCGCATGGGCATTGGCATAAAGGTGAGAGTGAGAAATACGTTTGATACGGGACTGTACAGATGAATTAAGGTTGCCACATGGCTTTACTGAGGCGACAATACGTCATCCCTACGACGAAGCGGTTTATTTCATCATTGTCACTGTCGTTATTGGTGTCAATGGTATGGTTGGTATGGTAAGGTTGGTCGTCACTAGGTTGATCATAATCATCATTATCATTATCAT
>JAAGZN010000013.1 GCA_024206165.1 Bacteroidota bacterium | reverse complement strand
TGTAAACACATAAAAGCATTAGAAAAAAAAGTAAAGTAATGCGCGAGAAATGTGGTTACCGCAGTAAGGGTTTGTATATTTACACATAAGTGGGGCACGAAGCTCTATTAATAATTAAAAATAAAGGTCATATGTTTTATCAAATCAAAAACACAACAAAGAAAAGAAACAATCAATTTAGAGTTCAAACAATATCTGCTGGATTAAAAGAAATTAAATCTAGAGGGTGGATTGTTGATGATTGTAAATTCGAACAATTAAGAGACGAATTAGTTACTACTAAGTATAAAGAGTTAGATGGACGTATGAATACACGTGGAAAACAATTTGCACAAAGAGCTGGATTATAATAATAAAAAATAAAGGTTATGATACAAACTTGGGACAAAAAATCAATTAGAGAACATTATTCTCACTTATCTAAAGAGGAAATAATTGATAATATTATAGGATTAGGAAGTGAAGGCAAGAACTTAATTAATGTTTTAAATCAAAAAGAATTAGCTAAAATATTAGATGGTGAATTTGTTGGTGATAAGATAAATGATCATGATATTGTTGTTAATAATATAAAATTGGAATTAAAATGTAATGTAAATCAAGCTACTGATTTAGGGAAAACTGTTGGTTTTGCTGAGTTTTTACAAAAAAAAGATTGGGATTATATTATACATTATACACCAAAAGCATTTAATACTTATTTAAATGAAGATAAATTTGTACTATTTAATAAATTAGATATTAAAAAGGCATTAAAAGAAAAATGGATTGCACCCAGTAGTGGTGGATTGAGATGGACATATAAAATTTTTGATCCTAACCATAAAATTACAAATGCTGGGGGTCATAGAAAAAAATTAGAGTTTATTAAATCAAGAATAATAAACTTTCAAGAATTATATAATTTAATTTGGAAATAATATGAGTAGAGGTAGACCAAAAGAACAAGAAGCAATACCATGGCAGAAATACACTCAAGAATTTCTTGAGGTACCCACAAAACCTGAATTAGGTAGTAGATCAGTTTGGCATTATGATAGAAGTAAATTTGCAAATGGACCTTGGAAAGTGGAACATTGGGAAGCTAAAGGTTCTAAACAAGCAAAACCTCAAATTGATCAACGTTTATATTCTAAAGGTATGTGTACAGTAGTAGTATTTAAAACATCAAATCGTTCAAATGCTAAAACTAAAATGAAGGTAATTAATAAAAATATTGATTATGTTCTATCAGCTAAAAAAATACCAGGTATACCGGCTATTGCTGAGTGGCTTGAAGTGGGAGTTGGTAATTCATTTATTAAAAAATATAAGCAAAAATATAATTTAGCTTAATTTTTATATATTTATAACAAAATATTAATCAATAAATTTATTATGTTAAAAATTATAGGTCTTATAGTAGTAATTCTAGTAATCGGAGCTGCCGTTTATTATTTCGGTTTTTATAAAAGAGGAAAAATAAATGACCGTGATGGTGATTTTATTCCTGATGAAATTGAAGATGCAGTTGAAGATGTAAAAGAAGTAGTTAAAGAAACTAAGCGTAGAGCTAAAGCAGTAAAAAAAGAACTTAAAGATGTAGTTGATCAAGTAGGTGATGTAGTTGATGCTGCAAAAGGAAAAAAACGAAGAGGTAGAAAACCAAAAGCTAAAAAATAAAACATGAGTAAATATAATTTAACAGACATTTTTGAACAATACCAAATAGGTTCAGGGTGGACCAATGATTTTGATTATGAAGGAATGCTGAATGCCGGGTTAAAAATTGATACTGATACCCCAATTGAAGTTATGAAAGCAATATCTGATGATTTTGAAGATGTTAATTATCATAGAGAAAATAACTACCTACAGGGTGCTATTGATGCATTAGAAGCAGGAGATGTTTTTGATGCTAATGGTA
>JAAGZN010000096.1 GCA_024206165.1 Bacteroidota bacterium | reverse complement strand
TATAACGTTGTTTTCCTTTTGCCTTTCCATCTTTTGTACATACATTATGATGGCATTTAGGGCATTGTTTGTTTATCATTTGTATTTTTTGCTTTGGTGAATATACAAATTTACCAAAACTATTCTTTAGTAGCAATACCATAAAAAGAAATAAATTTAATTAATTAAAATATTAAATCTTTGTAAATATTGTTTAAATTCTTTAAAATCTTCTTTATACAAATAAGTATGCCATCCCTTGTTTTTTGCACTTTCTATATTTTCATCATTATCATCGACAAATAAAATTTGATTTGGTTTTAAATTAAGTTCTTTTTCAATGTAAGAATAAAATTTGGGATTAGGTTTATTATAACCCATTTCTGCAGATATAAAACATTTTTCAAAATACTTACCTATCAATTTTTTAATATATCTTCCTCTATATAAATCTTGATTTGAGCCTATATAACATTTATGAGATAATGATTTTACAAGGTTAAGCATTTCTTCAATGATAAAAATATCTTTAGATAACCAATAATCTACAAACTCTTTTGGAAGGATATTTATATTTTTGAAAAAAGAATGTTTAAAGACTTCATCCAAATGCTTTATTGTATCTAATTTTCCTTTGGTTACCTCTTTCCATATATTAGAGAAAATGATTTTACATTGATTAGAACCAATTTTTAAATCTTTTTTCAAATCTTTAGACCATAAAAATTTACCTTCATCATCTACATTTTTTAGTAAAACACCATCTACATCAAATATGATAGCTTTAATATTTTGTTTCATAATTAATAAAATATATGCTTGAAGAATAACAGAAAATATTTATTAATAATTTAGTCAAAAAACAAATCATTTATTTATAGGGATCATAATATTATTTAAAATAACACTCAAAAAATCTTTACCATATTTCTCCAATTTACTTTGCCCAACACCATTTATCTTTGAAAATTCATCCAAAGTTTTTGGTTTTTCAATAGTCATTTCTTTTAAAGCAGTATCATGGAAAATTATATATGGTGGAACATTAAATTTCTTTGCTAATTCCATTCTTTTCGATTTTAATAATTTGAATAGCTTTTCTTCTTTTTCATTAAAGTCATATTTAATAATTTGTCTTTTAACTGTTGTTGATTCTTTTTTAGTCTTAATTTTATGTTTTTTTAATAAGACAGATTGTTTATTATATAAAATTTTATAACCTTTTTCAGTGATCTTCAAACTTCCAAAACCTGTGATATTAACTTCTAATACATTTTGAGCTATCAATTGTCTACAAATACTTTTCCATTCACTTTTTGAAAATTCTTTGCCAACACCAAAAGTACTAAGTTTATGATGATTGAAATTAAATATCTTATCATCATCTTTACCAAGCAAAATATTAGTTATATGACCAATACCAAACCTTTGATTAGTTCTATATATACAAGAAAGAGCTTTTTGAGCAGGTATTGTTCCCTCATAAGTATCTTGAGGAGTTAAACAAGTATCACAATTATTACAATTTGAACATGAATCTCCAAAATATTCTAAAATCACTTGTCTTCTACATTTTGAAGTCTCACATAAACCTAAAAGAGAATTTAGCTTTTGATGATAAATAAATTTTTGATTTTCATTTGCTTCAGAATTAATAATAAAATTCTTTTGAACTACTACATCATTTATTCCATAAATTAACAAAGCATCAGCAGGCAATCCATCTCTTCCAGCTCTACCTGTTTCTTGATAATAAGATTCTATATTTTTAGGAATGTTCATATGGATGACAAAACGTACATCTGGCTTATCAATACCCATTCCAAAAGCTATAGTTGCTGCAATTATTATGTTCTCTTCTCTCAAAAATCTTTGTTGATTTTCTAAACGATCTTTATTAGGCATTCCGGCATGATATGGTAAAGCATAAAAACCTTCTTCACTTAAAAATTTTGCTATTTCTTCTGTCTTTTTTCTACTTAAACAATATACAATTCCAGAGTCTCCAATATGTTTAGTATTAATAAAATTTAACAATTGCTTTTTTGCAGAATTTTGTTCAATAATAGAATAATTAATATTAGGTCGATCAAAGCCTTCAATAAAAATTTTGGAATTTTTTAAATCTAATTTTTCAATAATATCTTTTCTAGTAGCTTCATCGGCAGTTGCAGTCAAAGCTATTCTTGGAACATCAGAAAATTCATTTGATAAAATTGATAATTTTAAATATGAAGATCTAAAATCATGCCCCCATTGAGAAATACAATGTGCTTCATCTATAGCAAATAAAGAAATGGGAGATTGCTTAAGTAAATTTATAAATTCAGGTATTATCAATCTTTCAGGAGCAACATATAGCAAATCTATTTCGTTATTTCTGAGTTTATTTTTTATTTCTAAAATTTTATCAAAATTAATTGAAGAGTTTATTGCAGCAGATTTAATTCCTAATTGTTGTAAAGTATCAATCTGATCTTGCATTAAAGCTATCAGAGGAGAAACTATTATCCCAACTCCATTTCTTATTAAAGAAGGGATTTGATAACACAAGGATTTTCCACTTCCTGTAGGCATTAAAACAAATGAATTTTTTCCAGATATTAAATGATTTATAATTTGCTCTTGTTGTCCCCTAAATGTTGTATACCCATATACTCTTTGTAAAAGTTCTAAAGGATTTTTTTTTATCAGTTGCATTATTTATTATCTCTTAGACACTAAAATATTCTTTATAAAAATGAAATGATCATTTTTTTTTGTTATTAATTATTATCAAATACTTTTATATTATACTCAAAGTATATGAAGATGCGGAAAAAAGTCATTGATACTCAACGAGTTATAATCGATTTTTCTTACATCTTCAATTGGAAGTAGTATATTTTTCATTTAAATCTAGAAAATAATTTTCTAAATTAAATAAAAGCATTGGAAGATTCTTCATTTTCTTTATTTTGCTTTTGTAAATTATATATCTCTTCATATGAACATCCGAGCAAATTATTATCAGCAAAACTTGAAATAAAGTTAAGCCAAAAATTATCAATTTTACTCAAAAAGCTTGCATTGCCTACAACTATCAGTCCAAATTTTTGTCTAGTGATAGATACATTTAATCTTCTAAAATCTCCTAAAAAACCTATATCTGAAGAATTGTTACTTCTTACTGGAGAAATTATCATATAATCAATTTCAGAACCTTGAAATGCATTTACTGTATTAATTTTTAATTGTTCTGATAATTTATCGCATATATCTTCAATATCTAATCCTTCTTGTGAATGATATAAATCATATAATTTTTTAATAATTAAAGTTTTTAATAATTGAACTTGGGCTAAATATGGAGTAATTATACCAATTTGATTAATCTGTGCATTATAATTATTTAAAAGGTCAAATTAAAATACCGACCATCTGAAGATGGTGGAATTATTATCTTGACTGTAAGTCGCAATAAGCTCTAAAGAGCTACTCTAATTGTAAGTTTTCAATGTTACCAATTTTATGAGCATCTATATGGTTATTTATATATTCAT
>JAAGZN010000095.1 GCA_024206165.1 Bacteroidota bacterium | reverse complement strand
TAAAGTTTTCAACTATTCACATTAATTTGATGAAGTATGATTTTTTTATGATTTTTATAATTTTATTTTTATAAATTAAATATTAAATAAAAGTGATAATTTATTTGGTAAAGTCATAGAATTCAAGATGTATCTAAAACCTGTTGTTTTCATACAGAAAAGACCGATTATCAGATATTCTTCAAATGGAAGTAGTATATAGCCTTTTTAGGAATAATTTTAAGAAATTTAATTTTAGGACTATTATTAAATAAACATGGAAATTTTGAAAATTGTTTAACAATTGGGGATTATATGGAAAAAATATATAATTCTAAAATTAAAATGATTACTGGGTTTTTATGTTTGATTTATGCTATTTATATAACTGCAATGCAGTTAATGATAATAGGTGACATATTCAATTTTTTTTTTAATATTAATCGTGTTTATCCTATTATATTAATTGGGATAATTTTATCATTATATTCTTCTTATGGAGGTATTAAGTCTGTTGTGATAACTGATTTTTTTCAATTTCTTATTTTAGCGATAATTATACCTTTTATTTCTACATTATTAGTTAAGCATATTGGTGGGTATAAAACTTTGTTTTTATCTATTCCAAAAGAAAAATTTAAAATTTTTAAACATGATCATTTTTATTATTATTTAAGTTATTTTTTATTATGGAGTATTTTTCCTGAAAAAATTGTTAATCCAGCTTTTTTCCAAAGAATTTTATTGGCTAAAAACAAAAAACAGCTTAGAGATCAGTTTTTTATTTCTTCTGTTATTAGACTAATTTTTGGTATTGTGATTATGATAATAAGCTTTTGTACTTTCAAGATCTACTCAAATGTAAATCCCAAAATTGCCTTCTTTTCAATATTAAAAAATATATTAAGTCCCAATATTAAAATTTTATCAATTATTGCTTTATTATCAATCTTAATGTCTACTGCAGATTCTTTGTTAAATTCAGCTGGCTTGATATTTACAAATGATATAATTAAACCTTTTACAAAAAAAATAAATTTAAGATACATACGTATTGCCACATTTATTTTGGGTATAGTTTCTATTTTAATTTCTATAAATTGTCAACATACAACAAAACTTATAATAAATGCTTTAAAAATCTCTATTCCAATACTAATGTTTCCTTTAATTGCAGGAATAATAAATTTAAAAGTTCATAAATATTCATTTTATTTTGGAATTTTGGGCGTAATTTTTACTAATATTTGTTTAGAACAAATCTTTAATGATACCTTCAAAATCTTAATAATACCTATAAGTATAATGATAAATATAATATGCTTTATGACTGTAAATTTAATTCGAAATAACGGCATCGTATTTTACAAAAATAATTTAGAAGAAAAAAAGCTTTGGATTCCAAGTATGAAACAAATAATATTTTATTTAAATAAATTTTTCCCAACTCCTAAGAAGATATTCAACTATTCTAAATCTTCAGTATTAAATTATGGATCAAACAATATTTTATTTGGCATATTTTGTTGTCTTAATTTTACATTGCCTTATTTTCTATGGGATCATGATAATTTAAAGGAATTTAATTTAATGACAAAAATGCGCATTATTGGTGGTATTATGGCAGCATTATTATTAATTAAAAATCAATGGAAAGATTTTCTTAAAAAGTTTTATCCTTTATTTTGGCATATAACCTTAATTTATTGTCTCCCTTTTATAACAACTATGATGCTTCTATTAACCAAAGGAGCAATATCTTGGTTAATAAATATAGGAACTTCTATATTCTTTTTGATTTTGTTAGTTAATACCGAAGTGTTTTTAATCATACTTCCTTTAGGGATAGGAGCTGCTATTTTCTTTTATTCTTTTTATATAGTGTTTGTAAGAAAACAAAACCACAACTAAAAATCACAATTTAAGTTGTGTATAAATCAAAAAAGAAGCAATAAGCATATAAAACCAGAAAACATATGAAAAGCACATCTATCGAATAATAAGTTAATTAATT
>JAAGZN010000094.1 GCA_024206165.1 Bacteroidota bacterium | reverse complement strand
TAATTAATTAACTTATTATTCGATAGATGTGCTTTTCATATGTTTTCTGGTTTTATATGCTTATTGCTTCTTTTTTGATTTATACACAACTTAAATTGTGATTTTTAGTTGTGGTTTTGTTTTCTTACAAACACTATATATCTCTTTTTGTAAATGTATCTGTTAATATTTGGAATAAATATACAAGAGCTATTCCTTCGATAGAACCAACAACTATTTTTATAAATCCCCAAATTTTCATTATCAATAATTTATAAGATATATGTTCAGCTTCAGCCCCAATATTTAAATACTGTTTTAATTCATAAATAAATAAGTAAAAACTTCCTTGCCACAAATCTAAAAGAGTATGCTTATATCCTGAGAGACCAACATCGAGTGATATATCCTCATCCTTGCTCGAAGAAAACAAATGTACAGATGAATATATCAAGCTAAATAAAGCTAATGAAGATTTTATAAATGGAAAAGTACCACATACGCAACAGTTATAAGAAGGAGAAATATTATGAATTCCGCCTATACCTCCATGTTCACAAATATCTCTATAACAACAATCGCAGTAATTGTCATAAGTATTACTACATATATCACTTTCATTTCCTTCTATTATATTATCTAAATTGAATAATATAAATACTGCCTCATATATATTTGTTGATATACCCATTAATATAGTGACTAAAAACATAATAGAATTTATCATTTCATAATTATCTCTACGATCTATTTCCGCTAAAGAACCAATTAAATTACAACAAAGGATCATCTGAATACCACCTAGTAGTAATTGATAAAATCCTTTTTTCTTCAAACCTTCTCTATCTTCATTATTTATTTTTACTGAATGAGTCTCTTAGCTACCTATAAAAGACTTATAATTTCTGGGTTCATGTTTGAGCATTCTTGTCAAAAGATTTTCAAATATATTTTCCTTCATAAAATATCTATTAAATCTATATGTATACTCATTTATATAAGATTGTAATTGACTTACTGAATGATGTATGCCTCTCAACCAGCTTTTGAAATTCATTATAAATCTGTGCATTGTATTAAATTTTTTTCCTTTATTTGATTCTATTTG
>JAAGZN010000093.1 GCA_024206165.1 Bacteroidota bacterium | reverse complement strand
TAAATTTCATTGAGAATTATAAGAGACTCTCGGTGTAATAAGTTCTAGACTGTTCCAATGGCCAGAACTGTTGAAATACGTATGTTAACAACGTTTTAGAGCTAACAGAATCGCTTTGTTCCATGCCAAAAGCGTTCTTTATAAGAAATTGAGGTGAACTCTTTTTGCGGGGCTAAGTTTTCACTAAGTTTCATGAGGAACTATAATAAACCCTCGGTGTAATAAGTTCTAGGCTGTTCCCATTGACAGAACTGTTGTAATACATATGTTTACTACGTTTTAGAGCCAACGGAATCATTTTATTCTATTGGAAATGCCTACTTTATAAGAAATTGAGGTGAACTCTTTTTGCTGGGCTAATTTTTATCTAAGTTTCTTGGGGAACTATAAGAAACCCTCGGTGTAATAAGCTCTAGGCTGTTCCCATGGGCAGAACTGTTGTAATGCGTTTGTTTACAACGTTTTAGAGCAAATTGGATCGTTTTATTCTTTGCAAATAACGTACTTTATAAGAAATTG
>JAAGZN010000092.1 GCA_024206165.1 Bacteroidota bacterium | reverse complement strand
TACACCAAGGATTTCTTATAGTTTCCAATGAAACTTACTGAAAAATTTGCCCTACAGTAAGAGTTCACCTCAATTTCTTATAAAGTACGCCTTTAGCATGGAATAAAACGATTCCGTTCGCTCTAAAACGTTGATAACATACGTATTTCAACAGTTCTGTCAATGGGAAGAGCTTAGAACTTATTACAACGAGGTTTTCTTTTACTTCCCTGTGAAACGAAGTGGAAACTTAGCCCTGCAATAAGAGTTCACCTAAATTTCTTATAAAGTACAACTTTCGCATGGAATAAAACGATTTCGTTTGCTTTAAAACGTTGTAAACAAACGTATTACAACAATTCTGTCCATGGGAACAGCCTAAAACTTATTACTTCGAGGGTTTCTTATGGTTCGGTTTCCCATGAAACTTAGTGAACAGTTAGCCCCGCAATAAGAGTTCACCTCAATTTTCTATAAAGTACGACTTTTGCATGGAATTAAAGGATTCCGTTTGCTCTAAAACGTTGTAAACATACATATTACAACAGTTTTGTCCATTAGAACAGCCTAGAATTTATTACTTTGAGGGTTTCTTATGGTTCGGTGCCCAATGAAATTTAGTGAAAACTTAGCCCTGCAATAAGAGTTCACCTCAATTTCTTATAAACAACGCCTTTTGCATGGAATAAAACGATTCCGTTTGCTCTAAAACGTTGTAAACATACGTGTTAC
>JAAGZN010000091.1 GCA_024206165.1 Bacteroidota bacterium | reverse complement strand
TACTCTGATGAGTGTCAGATGCAAAGCTTTAGTAGTTATTATGTTTCATTTACAATTCGTTAGGTTTCATTTTCGTTCTCTTTCTGACGTACTACTCTGATGAGTGTCAGATGCAAAGCTTTAGTAGTTATTATGTTTCATTTACAATTCATTAGGTTTCATTTTCGTTCTCTTCCTGACGTACTATTCTTGTGAGTGTCAGACGCAAAGCTTTAGTAGTTATCATGCTTCATTATGTATCCTATTTTTCTTACAATCCTCAAGTTCTATACCGATCAAAGACTGTTTCTTTCTATGTAATTACTCAAGTCTAAGGGAGGTCGATAAGGAAAATAAGTATCAAACTATGAAACGATGTTTACCCTAACAGTTTGCGAATTCTTTCAACAAAAATCTCATTTCTTGAAATAAAATATATAACCTTACCTATAAATCAAACAGACCACGGCAATCGCAAGAATAACTAATCCAAAAATGGCGACCAAAACAATCAATGCCAGAACAGTCTTG
>JAAGZN010000090.1 GCA_024206165.1 Bacteroidota bacterium | reverse complement strand
GGTGATAAATAGTATGGCTTCCTTTGCTATAATTTTCCATGTCATAAATGTGACATTTTACATTTAAAATAAGGAATTTAAAGGACTGAAGTCATTTTCCATCTGAAAGATGGAGGCTTTAACCAAATTTGAGACAGTAAATTTCATCTCCTAAAGTTCCATTAGCATATGCAATCGTTGAAGGATCTAAACTGAAGATTTCATCCGGAGTCATATTGTTGATCTTCTCTTGAATTGCATTTGGAGAAAAAGAACTATCATCATCATTTAGATTATTTTCTGATCCTTTCCCATCTCTCCCCGATGCATCATTCTATTCCGTTTTTTCAAAGATCTTTTGTGCTTTATATTGCACCTTTTGATTCCTAAATTAATTATTTTATTCAATTGAAAAAATAAATCTTATATTTTCTTATTATACTTCATTTAATGGATGATATTTTAATATTGCTGCCTTCAGATCTGTTATATCTTTTTTTCTGTATCTCTCGGCTGTTCTAATACT
>JAAGZN010000089.1 GCA_024206165.1 Bacteroidota bacterium | reverse complement strand
TTTATTCCGCCATTTTTTAGCAAGAATGCGAAGAAAAACAAAATGCTATAGCAAAAGTACAGAAATGCTAGAGTATTCTATTAAACTTTTAATGGCTAAATGGAATGGAGAGATATCTATATTAAATTAACAATACCGAATAACTTATATCAGTAAGTTTATCAGTTTTTAAATAAAATGCCAAAATGAAAATTGAGATATTAATTAAAAATGAAATAGATAATAAAATTAAAAGAGATTTCATATCAATATGCTTTAATAAAAGTTTGAAGAACTGATAAAATATAATTTTAAATCATCATAACAATTTGAGAAACATCTACTATTTATTAATTTAAGGAAATATATTTAATATTGATAATATACACATATGGAAATAACAGAAGAAAAGCTAGATAAATTATCAAAAATTGCAAAAATTGATATTGCAAATAATAAAAAAGAAATAAAAAAAGATTTAGAGTCCATAAGTTCTTGGGTAAAAAAAATTAATCAATTTGATACCGATAAAGTAGAACCATTATTAAATATGTCAAAAGAAACAAATAACATGAGAGAAGATGATAAAATATTTGAAGTTTTAAAACATTCTGAAGTGTTAAAAAATGCACCAGAACATGATTCAAATTACTTTAGAATATTTTCTTATATAGAAAAAGAAAATAGTTAATTAAATTAAGTTGCGCAGTAATTAAATAACTATAAAAGTCTATGTCATCCTGAATAAACTGAAGGATCTTTTTAAAAAAGTATTTGTTATTAATCTAAAAATAGATATTTCGCTTCGCTTAATATGACAAATAGTAAAATATATTGCAACTTGGATTAATTAATATTAAACTTTAAGATAAAATATAGAAAGGATTTGTATTTCTTTCAAAAACAATTATAATATAATTATGGCAAATAAAATATCATATTATACCAAAAAAGGTTTAGAAAATCTGATAAGTGAATTAAATAATCTCAAAACAGCAGGAAGAGCTCAAATATCTAGACAACTGGAGGAAGCAAGAAGCAAAGGAGATTTAAGTGAAAATGCAGAATATGATGCAGCAAAAGATGCACAAGCAATGCTAGAAATGAAAATCGCTAAATTAGAAGATATTATTGCAAATGCAAGAATATTGAATGAAAAAGAAATTGATAATTCAAAAGTTTCTATATTGACAAAGGTAAAAATTAGAAATTTAAAAAATAATAAAGAATTTTTATATACTTTAGTTGCTGAAAAAGAAGCAGATTTAGCATCAGGAAAGATATCTGTTACTTCACCTATCGGTAAGGGACTCTTAGGTAAAAAAAAGGGAGATGAAGCAAATATAGATGTTCCATCAGGGAAATTGAACTTTAAAATTTTAGATATTACAATTTAAATATTATGAAATCTATTTTTTCTAAAATAATAGATAAAGAAATTTCAGCTCATATTATTGAAGAAGATCAAAATAATATAGCTTTTTTAGATATTAATCCCATATCTAAAGGACATACTTTGGTAATTCCCAAAAAACAAATAGATAATATTTTTGATTTACCCGAAGCTGATTATATTAATTTATATCTCTTTGCAAAAAAAATAGCTATTGCTATAAAAAAAGTAATTAGTTGCCAGAGAATAGGTGAAGCAGTAGTAGGATTAGAAGTTCCACATGCACATATCCATTTGATTCCAATAAATAAAGTAGAAGATATTAATTTTCAAAAAGAAAAATTGAAAATTAATTATGAAGAAATGAGAGATATTGCAAATAATATAAAATTAGCATTAAGATTGCTTAAAAGCTTTTAAGCTAATTTTATAAATTATTGCATTGCAAATAAAAACAAATTTAAATAATAGCAATAATAAAAATGTTGTTTTTATAATATTTACTATTGGATAATTGCAAAAAAATTAGTATATTAAGCAGATTCTTAATATAAAATTTTATTGCAATTAATGGAAAAATTACATAAAGAACAATCTAAATTTTCAAAATATAAAAAACATAGAGATAAATTTGATAATATCATAGATCTAATAGAATACTCCTGCTCAGAATATAAAGATCTTATAGCTTATGAAAATTTAGGCAAAAAGCTATCTTTTAAAGAAGTAAATCAATTATCCAAAAACTTTGCAAATTACTTATTAAATAATAAAAATTTAAAAAAAGGAGATAAAATAGCTATTCAAATGCCTAATATTTTACAATATCCCATTGCTTTATTTGGAGCATTGAGAGCGGGATTAATTGTTGTAAATATTAATCCTTTATATACTCCCGAAGAAATGTTGTTTCAACTTAAAGATTCCGAAGTAAAAGGAATTATTATATTAGATAATTTTGCATATAAACTAGAAGGTATTTTAGGAGAAACAAAAATTGAAGAAATAATAATAACTTCCATTGGAGATCTGATGGGATCTATCAAAGGCTATTTTTTAAATCAATATATCAAATATTTTAAAAAAATGGTTCCTAAATATAATTTGCCAAATTCTATTAATTTTAAAAAATGTTTAGAAATAGGTAAAAAAGAAATATTTATCCAACCAGAAATAAATAATGACGAATTAGCATTTATACAATATACCACAGGAACCACAGGAATTGCAAAAGGAGCAATGTTAACACATAATAACATAATAGCTAATATTTCTCAAGTACTCATTTGGTTAGAAGAAAAAATTGAATATGGAAAAGAAATAGCTATAAGTCCTTTACCTTTATATCATATATTTTCATTAATAGTTTCATTTATATTATTAAAATGTGGGATTCATAATATCTTAATAACAAACCCTAGAGACCTCAAAAGCTTTATTAAAGACCTAAGAAAGTATCCATTCAATTTATTAACAGGAGTAAATACTTTATTTAAAGCATTATTAAATGAAAAAAAATTTGATAAAGTAGACTTTTCAGATTGTAAATTGGTAATCGGAGGAGCAGCCACAATACAAGAAAGTGTTGCAAAAGAATGGAATTCAAAAACTAAAACAAGTATTATAGAAGCATACGGATTGACTGAAGCTTCTCCCGCTGTGACAGCTAATCCAATAGATAAGCCTTATTACAATACAATAGGTAAGCCTTTTATAGATACTCAAATAAAAATTATCGATGAGTTTGAGAGAGAACTTAATGTTGGCGAAAAGGGTGAATTAATAGTCAAAGGCCCACAAGTAATGCAAGGATATTGGAATAAGAAACAAGAAACAGAAAAAGTATTGATAAATGGATGGCTTAAAACAGGAGATATAGGGATTTTGGATGAAAAAGGATTTGTAAGAATTGTTGATAGAAAGAAAGATATAGTTAATATCTCAGGATTTAATGTTTATCCTAATGAAATAGATAATGTTGCAACTAAATATCCTAAAGTTTTAGAAGCAGCAACTATAGGAATACCAGATGAAAAATCGGGAGAAGCATTAAAGCTTTTTGTAGTTAAAAAAGATCTTTCTTTAACTGAAGAAGAATTAATTAAGTTTTGTAGACAAAAACTTACAGGATATAAAATACCTAAGTTTATTGAATTTAAAAATAAATTGCCAAAATCAGCAGTTGGCAAAATATCGAAGAAGGATTTAAAAGAAATAGAACTAAACAAGATTAATCAATTTGTAGATTTAGAATTGTAAGATTTAATTAATAATTTAGAAAGAAAAGAAAGATATGAAAAAAACATTAACAGAATTAATAGAGACATCTTGCGAGAAATATTCAAATTTGATTGCATTTGAAAATATGGGTACAAAAATGAGTTATGCAAAAGTAGAAAGACTTTCTAGGGATTTTGCTAGCTACTTGTTAAACAAAACTTCTTTAAAAAGAGGAGACAGAATAGCCTTGCAAATGCCCAATGTATTACAATATCCGATAGCTCTAATAGGAGCATTAAGAGCAGGTTTAATAGTAGTTAATGTTAATCCTCTTTACACATCTGAAGAAATGACAACACAATTAAAAGATGCTGAAACCAAGGCTGTCATTATTTTAGAAAATTTTGCACATAAATTAGAAGATACTTTTAAATCCTTAAATCATAAGCCAGAAGTGATTATTACCGAAATAGGTGATATGTTAGGAGGTTTCAAAGGATTTATGGTAAATAAATTAGTTAAATATTATAAAAAACTAGTTCCTAAATATAATTTGCCAAATGCTAAGAAATTTAAAAAAGTTTTAAAAATAGGAAGCTCATTACCTTTTAAAAAGCTTAAATTTCAAGAGGAAGAGATAGCATTTTTACAATATACAGGAGGAACTACAGGAACTGCAAAAGGAGCTATTTTGACTCATAAAAATATTTCATCAAATATTAATCAATTCTATCGATGGACAAAAATAAAATTAAAAGAAGCAAATGAAATCCAAATTACTCCTTTACCTTTATATCATATCGCTGCTTTAACAAATACATTATGTATGTTCAATATGGGCGCAAAGAATGTATTAATAACAAATCCAAGAGATTTAAAAAGCTTTATTAAAGAATTAAAAAAACATTCCTTTACAGTTTTAACCGGTGTTAACACTTTATTTAAAGCTTTGCTGAATAAAAAGGAATTTTTTAAAGTTAATTTTTCAAACTGTAAAATTGTGATGGGGGGAGCTGCTCCTATACAAGAAAATGTTGCAAAAAAATGGAAAGCAATAACAAAGACAGACTTAGTAGAAGCATACGGATTAACTGAAGCTTCACCAGGTGTAATAGCAAATCCAGTAGATGGAAATCATCTTATAAATACTGTAGGCGTTCCATTATTTAATACCGAAATAAAAATTATTGATGAAAAGGGTCAAGAAGTTGATGAAGGTAAAAAAGGAGAACTGATTGTTAAAGGCCCACAAGTCATGAAAGGCTATTGGAACAATGAAAAAGAAACACAAGAAGTATTTATTGATGGCTGGCTTAGAACCGGTGATATAGCTACTATTGACGATAAAGGATATATTAGAATTGTTGATAGAAAAAAAGAAACAGTGCTTATTTCTGGATTCAATGTCTATCCTAATGAAATAGATAAAATAATAACTGATCATCCTAAAGTCTTAGAAGCTGCAACTATAGGAATACCAGATGAAAGAACAGGAGAAGCTTTAAAACTTTTTATTATCAAAAAAAATCATTCTTTAACAAAAGAAGAAATTATCGAATATTGTATAACTAAATTAACCAGATATAAAATTCCTAAATACATTGAGTTTAAAAATGAGTTGCCAAAGTCTCCAGTTGGTAAAATATTAAAGAGAGAATTAAAAAAACTAGAAGAAGAAAAAGAAGAAGTTTCTTTAATCTAATTATTAATTCATTTACCTATATCCTCATAATATTAAATTCCTTCAACTAATGAATTTTCTTGTATGGACTCATAATTTTGACTTGAAGGTCGAGTTAGAGTTACACTTGCTTTTTTTTCATTATCTTGATGTGCCTGCTCTAAATTCCTCCAATAACAAACACATAAAAATATACAACAAGCACATATTGCTATAACTGTAATAGAAGGAATTAAAGCTGCAGTTAAAATAATATCATCTTGATTTGAATTAGAATTAAATTGATCATTTGAAGTAGGATTTTTAGTAGGATCATTGGTTGTAGGAGGAGTAGAGAATTGGGTTGTAGTATTTGAAGTAGGGTCTTTTGTAGGATCAGAAGCAGGGTCATTGGTTGTAGGAGGAGTAGGATAATGGGTTGTAGGATTTGAAGTAGGGTCGTTAGTAGGATCGGAAGCAGGGTCAGAAGGAGGGTCTATGGCAGGATAATTAGAAGGATCGGAAGTAGGATCATTAGTGGGGTCCATGGTGGGATCATTAGTAGGATCATTGGTAGGATCGTTAGTAGGGTCACTAGTAGGGTCATTAGCAGGATCGTTAGTAGGGTCATTAGTAGGATCGTTAGTAGGATCACTAGTAGGATCGTTAGTAGGGTCACTAGTAGGATAATTAGTAGGGTAATTAGTGGGGTCACTAGTAGGGTCGTTAGTAGGATCACTAGTAGGGTTATTAGTAAGAATATTACATTTAAATCTTTGAATTTTATGATTAACTTGATCTGATACATACAGATCTTTTGTATTATGATTTATAGCAATTCCAACAGATTGATTAAATTCTCCAGGTCCATTTCCTGCTGTGCCAAATTTTCCTAAAAAAGTTCCATTATTATCGAATATTTGAATTCTATGATTGCCTGTATCTGCTACATATACACAATCATTTTCGTCAATAGTAATACCATAAATTGGTTGTCCAAATTGTCCATTACTTATTCCTAGTGAACCCCATTTAGTAATAAAATTACCATTATTATCAAATTTTTGAACTCTATGGTTTGATATAGCTTCAGTGACGTATATATTTCCTAAATTGTCTGCAGTTAACATAATTGGTACATCAAAATTGCCATCACTTGAACCTTGAGATCCCCACTGATCAATATAGCCTCCTGAATTATCAAATTTTTGAATTCTATGATTTTTTGAATCAGCAACAAAAATGCTATCATTCCTATCTACTGTTATTCCAGTAATGGCATTAAATTCCTCAGTCCCAGAGCCAAATAACCCCCACGCAGAAATAAAATCTCCATTATCTTGAAATTTTTGAACTCTCTCAAAATCTCCAACAAATATATCATTTAAACTATCTATGCTTACATCAAAGGGAAATAAGAACTGCCCTTGTTGATCTCCAAATTCTCCCCATTTTAAAATATAATTACCATCTTTATCAAATTTTTGAATTCTATAATTTTCTGAATCAGTAACAAAAATATTACCATTATTTTGATTTATTGTAATACCTGTAGGATGATTAAAAGACCCATTTTCAGTACCTTGTGATCCCCATTCTAAATCAAAAGTATAATTACAAATGGAATTTGCTACTTCAAACTTTTGTAATATTAGAATGCTTGCAATCAATTTTGTTTTTGTTATTAGTTTGCCTATTGATAAATTTTGTCTAAAAAGAGAATTTTTGACGTTTTTAATTATCCCAATAT
>JAAGZN010000088.1 GCA_024206165.1 Bacteroidota bacterium | reverse complement strand
GTAAGTTAGATGGCATTGCTTTTGACAGGCTACGTTATCAATTTCAAAATGCATTTAATGCTGGAATATCAGCCCTGCTAGCTCAGTCGGTAGAGCATCAATCAGACTCTTAATCTGAGGGTCGTGGGTTCGAGGCCCACGTTGGGCCATCATTTTGCAATGAAACTAGGTAAGTTAGATTGCATTGCTTTTGACAAGCTACGTTATCAATTTCAAAATGCATTAGAGAGAGGAATATCAGCCCGGCTAGCTCAGTTGGTAGAGCATCCGACTCTTAATCTGAGGGTCGTGGGTTCGAGCCCCACGTAGGGCGATCATTTTGCAATGAAACTTGGTAAGTTAGATGGCATTGCTTTTGACAGGCTACGTTATCAATTTCAAAATGCATTAGAGACAGGAATATCAGCCCGGCTACCTCAGTCGGTAGAGCATCAGACTCTTAATTGGGGGGTTGTGGGTTCGAGCCCCACGTTGGGCATTCATTTTGCACTGAAACTTGGTAAGATAGATGCCATTGCTTGTTGACGAACTGCGTTATCAATTTCAAAATGCATTTGATAGTGGAATATCAGCCCGGCTAGCTCAGTCGGTAGAGCATCAGACTCTTAATCTGAGGGTCGTGGGTTCGAGCCCCACGTTGGGCGATCATTTTGCAATGAATCTTGGTAAGTTAGGTGGCATTGCTTTCGACAGGCTACGTTATCAATTTCAAAATGCATTTCATGGTGGAATATCAGCCCGGCTACCTCAGTCGGTAGAGCATCAGACTCTTAATCTAAGGGTCGTGGGTTCGAACCCCACGTTTGGCGATCATTTTGCACTGAATCTTGGTAAGTTAGATGGTATTGCTTTT
>JAAGZN010000087.1 GCA_024206165.1 Bacteroidota bacterium | reverse complement strand
GTGCTTGTTGAGGGGGTCCTCCGGGTCATCAGGGTCCTCATCCTCCACCAGGTCCACCACCTCCGGGCCGCCCCTCCTGACCAGCCGGCTGGCGGGCCTGTCGTACGTCAGCAGGGGCACAGGGCCGGCCGGGGGGTCCGGCGGGTCCTGGTGCGCCGGCTGCTCGGAGGCCACGAAGCCGAGGAAGGAGGCGAGGAAGGGGTCAGGCCGGCCGGCCCCGAGGGAGGAGGGGAGGCGGCCCGAGGCCACGTCCCGCACCTGCCGCACCCGGCCGTCCTCCACGAAGCGCGGCCTCACCGCCAGGGGTCCAGAAAATATTTTTTGTCTGGCAGCCAAATTTTCTGATTATAAATTGTCTGCCAGAACGCGCGATTTTTTTCTTCTTCAAATCGCGACAAAAACGCGGAAATATACAATGACCCCTCAAATGACCCCTATGCATAAGCTCTGAGAGCTTACCTTCCCATATCACAGACCCCTTAATAACAATTGAACAACAGCAGAGGTATCCTGCCATGAGCAACCCAACTCCAAGCAGGAAAGATTGTACCTGTGATTACTGAAAAATTTAAAAAGTCTGTCTGTGTCTGTCTGTATGTGTCTGTCTGTCTGTGTCTGTCTGTCTGTGTCTGTCTGTCTGTGTCTGTCTGTCTGTGTCTGTCTGTCTGTGTCTGTCTGTCTGTGTCTGTCTGTCTGTGTCTGTCTGTCTGTGTCTGTCTGTCTGTGT
>JAAGZN010000086.1 GCA_024206165.1 Bacteroidota bacterium | reverse complement strand
CTATTGGGCAATCTTTTATTTCTAAATTAAACTTGTTTATCCAATTTACGATAAAGCTAGGATTACTACTCCCATATTTTCTAGCAAGCTCTGATGCTGTCTGTTTTGTTGTTAAGTATTCTTGTATTATATCTAGTTGATTTGATCTACTAAATATTTTTCTTTCTTTAGTTTTTTTGTCCATTTTTTGTTGATTTTGTGTCAACCTATTTCAGGACAAGTCAGTGTGGAAATTGATGTTCTAAGCTTGAATTACTGTTTTTTAGAAATGTTTTGTTTATTGAATTTGAAGTTGCAAACTCCAAATAGCTGGGGTGAGTCATTGTCCCAAATTATTTACAAATTCTTTCATTTTTACTTTTTCTTCATCTTCATCTTCATAGTTTTGTTTATCTATTAATAATATTAATTTGTTTTTTCTTTGTTTAAGAATTTTATCATGTTTCTCACTTTGAACTTCTGCTTCTTTATTCATTTTATCTTTAATTTGTTCATCTAAATTTTTTCTTTTGTTTTCCCATTCCATTTTTAATTTTTTACCTTTCTCAAATTTATTTTTAAATTTCTGATTGAGTAAAACTTCCATCTGTTTAACGGTCTTTTTTTGTTTTATTAAGGTTTTGCAATAATCCACTACTTCCAGAATTAGATTAAATTCATTATCCCATATTTTTTTATCTAATGCAAGTACCTTATTATCAGTTTCGGTTTTTTGTTTATCATCTAATGTTTTATAATTTTCTAGCTTTTGTTCTAAAGCTCTTTTATCACTCTGTAGCTTTTCAATACTACTTGCTTCATTATTATTTTCTTTTTCGTTATTGTTACCTTTTGTACAAAAAGCAAAAAAGAAAAATAAATAGCATATATTAAATAATTTTTTCCATTGTATCCTATTTAACAAAAATTTCTGTATATATATATTTTTCATCTTCTTAAATTTAAAATTAAACAATAGCAGGGGTTTCTTTTTCAAAAAATCCATCTGTATTTTTTATTGTCTTACTTCTTTTTCCATTTCTTTTATTTCCTAAATTCCTAGTTTGTTTATCTAGATGATTTTCCATTTCTGCTTCTAAAGCTTCTTCTAAGAAATTTT
>JAAGZN010000085.1 GCA_024206165.1 Bacteroidota bacterium | reverse complement strand
TTTAAATTCACTCTATTTGAATTAGGTGTTGAAAACTGAGTATCTCGTCCTTCTTCATGAGATTCATCTATTTCAACAGATGAGTCTAAACTTAAATTTTTATCTTGATTACTATCAGTATTTAAATTACAATTGACTAAATTTAAAAATAAAATAAGAAAGAGTAAAATGTTATTTCTCATGGTAATTAATTTTATTTACTCAAGTTACGCAAAACATCTTAAAATGCCTAATACTGTTGTTACTATAGCAAAAAACAGCTTATATAATAAATCTTGCGTAAGGCAAGTAATTTTAGTTAAAGCTGTATATTATAAAGAATTTTAAAATCCATGTCATTCTGAATGAAATGAAGGATTTGTTTTTATTAATTGTCTTATATCTAGCAAGATATTTTACTTTAATCAATATGACAAAGGGGGGGGGGTATCAATATCACAAATTTTTAAAATATATCACAACCAAAGTTAATTAATTAAAAAAATTTAAGTACAAGTATAAACATAAATAGATATAAATGAAAAAAAAAAGTTTAAAAGAACTAAATAGAATTACGATAAGTCAATTTAAAGAATCTTCCAAAATCCCAATAATATTTATATTAGACAATATAAGAAGCATGTCAAATGTAGGAGCTATTTTTAGGATTTCGGATGCTTTTCTTTTAAATAAAATTTATTTATGCGGAATTACAGCAAAACCTCCACATAGAGAAATTCATAAAACAGCATTGGGAGCAGAAGAATCGATGGATTGGGAATATTTTGAAGATATAGAAATATGTTTAAAAGAAATTAAAAATGAATATGAGATTATTGGTTTAGAGCAAACTGATAAATCCATTTTATGTAATAATTTTGAAATGGATTTATCTAAAAAATATGCTTTTATATTTGGAAATGAAGTAGAAGGAATATCATATAAAGCTTTAAATTATTGTAAATATGTAATAGAAATTCCTCAATTTGGGACCAAACATTCTTTAAATGTTTCTAGTGCAGCAAGTATAATAGCATGGGAATCCTATAAATCTTTTAGATTTTTATTAAATTAAAAAACAATTTTTCTGAATTTACTAAAACTTGATAAAATGAAAACCATAGAATTATTAGTTCCAAAAATGGGAGAAGGAATAATAGAAGTCAATGTAATCAAATGGTTAAAAAAAGAAGGAGAAAGTTTTAAATCTGAAGAGCCAATAGTTGAAATTGCAACTGATAAAGTAGATTCAGAATTACCAACGCCTTATTCTGGTGTTATTCATAAGTTTTTAGTAAAAGAAGGAGAAAATGCATCTGTGGGAACTCCTTTAGCTATTTTAAAGATAGAAAATTCAATAGATCATGATCATCAATCAACTTTTGAAAAAACGGATAATTTAAATACTGGAAATCAGTTATCTAATTCACAAAAAATTCCTAATAAAGTAAATAAAGAAGATTTAAATAAGCAAAGGGTTTTATCGCGTAAATATTCACCTTTAGTATTAAATATAGCTAAAACCAATGGAATAGAAATTTCAGAACTAGATAAAATTTATGGCTCTGCAAAAGGCGGAAGAGTAATAAAAGAAGATATTTTTGAATATTTAAAAATAAAATCAAATGATAAATCAAAAAATAAATCTAATTCTATAAAAAAACAAATTATAATATCAGAAGGAGATAAAAAAATAAAATTAGATAGAATAAGAAAAGTGACAGCACAAAAGATGGTCCAATCTAATCAAGAAATTCCTCATGTCATTTCATTTGTAGAAGCTGATATTACTGAATTAGTTAAATGGAGATCAACTAATAAAAGCAAGTTTGAAAAGAAATTTGGTATTTCATTAACATTTACTTCATTCTTTATTTGGGCTATTGCTAAAGCTTTAAAAGAATTTCCTATTGTTAATTCTCATTTTTATGATGAGGATAATTTAATTCTTAAAAAAAATATTAATATCGGGATAGCCGTAGCTTTAGAAAATAATAACCTTGTCATTCCTGTAATTAAAAATGCTGATAATTATTCATTTCCAGATTTAGTAATTAAAATTTCAGAAATTGTGAATAAGGCAAGATCTAAACAGTTGAAACCAGAGGATATTACTGAAGCAACATATTCAGTTTCAAATATAGGGGTTTTTGATACTTTGATGGGAACTCCAATGATAACTCCACCCCAAGTTGGGGTTATGGCTATTGGTACAATAAAAACTGTTCCAGAAATAAAAAAAAATAAAAATGGAAATACTATTATCGAAAAACAAAAACTTATTCTAAGTCATTCTTATGATCATAGAGTTATTGATGGAGCTATAGGAGGATTATTTGCAAAAAAAGTCGCAGATTTATTAAAATCTTTCAATCTTGATTTATAACTAAAAAAATTAAAATTAAAATTGAGTTATATTTTGCTTTTATTCATATTTTAGAAGTAAATTAAGTATGTTAACCTTTAATTCAAATATTTAAAAAAGTGTATAGCTTCAAATATCAAATCTTCAGCACAATATTAGCTCTAATAGGAGTATATTTAGCAACTCAACAAAACTTTTTAACTTGGCCAATATCAATGATTTCATGCTTTATTGCCTTTTTTATTTATATAGATAAAGCTTTATATGCAAAATGTGTTTTTATGATATTTGCAATTGTCAATTCTTTCTATGGATGGTATTTATGGATGTATGGAGGTCCAAATAATGAAGGCATTTATGTTACAAGATCCAGTACTAATTTTCTGATATTTATGTTTATAATAGGATTAATTTCAACCTTTGCTTTTGGAGAAATACTAAAAAAATATACAAATAGCGAAATAGCTTATTGGGATTCCTTTTATGCTTCCTTTGGTATTATAGCCCATTGGATGTTAGCTAATAAAAAAATAGAAACTTGGATTATTTGGATTGTTATAGATATAGTATTTGCTAATATTTGCTTGAGTAAAGGTTTGCATATTTTAGCAATTAAATGCTTTTTATATACTCTTATTTCTGTTTATGGTTATCTTAATTGGAGAAGATTTTGCATTAAATGACCCAGTATAGATGAAGTTAAGAAAGACTTCAGTGTTTATGATACTTTTTTCAAAGGTTGCAGAATGTTCTTCAAATGTTCTGATAATTGGGTATGTATGAAATAATATGTTTTAGATACAACTTGATATAAAAGTATATTAAAAATAAAAAGATCTTACGCTCTAAAGGCGGTGGTAGTTTATCCCTTTCAGCTGAGCTAACTTTATTAAGTTTATAAGCTAATAAAGATTAGTTAACAAATATTACTTTGATTTAAAAGAATATTTGGTAACATCCTTAAACAAAATTTCTTAAATGCTGAATTCTCATCATCATCTTTCTTCTTAGTAGGCTTCATTTTATTATACTCTGCTCTTATAACGTAAGGTGATTCTAGTTCGGCATCATCATAACTATATTTAGAAAGAGATGAATAATTTTCTTGGGTGGTTGTGTTTTCAACATGTTGTAATAATTCATCATGTCTATTTTGGATAGTGTTATCCTTACCAATGATATTATTGAGGTTATTTAGGAAATGTAATAAAATAACTTGGATAATATGATATTAGTGTTATATTTAGGTATGACACAAAAAGAAAAAGAGCTTACAAAAATTCGAAACAAATATTTATCAATAAAAAGTTGTTTAAGCGAGAAAGGACGTCGTTT
>JAAGZN010000084.1 GCA_024206165.1 Bacteroidota bacterium | reverse complement strand
CGACGTCCTTTCTCGCTTAAACAACTTTTTATTGATAAATATTTGTTTCGAATTTTTGTAAGCTCTTTTTCTTTTTGTGTCATACCTAAATATAACACTAATATCATATTATCCAAGTTATTTTATTACATTTCCTTAATTGAATTAGGTTAATTCAAGAATGGAGTTATTTTTCTAATTCAACTTTAAGATTTTCAACAATAAAATTTTGTCTTTCAGCAGTATTTTTACCCATATAAAAAGTTAAAAGCTGTTTGATATGAGTATCTTTTTGTAAAGAAACAGGAGTTAGCTTTATATCATCTCCAATAAAACCTTTAAATTCATCAGGAGAAATTTCACCTAAACCTTTAAATCTAGTTATTTCAGGCTTATTGCCCAGTTTTTCATTTGCAACAATTTTTTCATTTTCAGAATAACAATAAATAGTTTCTTTTTTATTACGAACTCTAAAAAGAGGAGTCTCGAGAATATAAATATGTCCACCACGAACAAGATCAGGAAAGAATTGCAAAAAATAAGTTAATATCAACAATCGAATATGCATCCCATCAACATCAGCATCCGTAGCAATAATAATTTTTCTATATCTTAATCCATCAAGACCATCTTCAATATTTAAAGCATGTTGCAAAAGATTAAATTCTTCATTTTCATAAACAATCCTTTTAGTATAACCAAAACAATTGAGAGGCTTACCTCTTAAACTAAAAACAGCTTGAGTCTGAACATCTCTAGATTTAGTAATCGAACCACTTGCAGAATTTCCTTCTGTAATAAAAATCATTGTTTCATCACTTCGATCATGGTTTTTACTAAAATGCACTCGACAATCTCTAAGTTTTTTATTATGAAGATTAGCCTTTTTAGCTCTATCATTGGCAATCTTTTTAATACCTGCAATTTCTTTTCTTTCCCTTTCAGATTGTAATATCCTTTTCAATAATGCATCAGCAGTCTCAGAATTTTTATGTAAATAATCATCAAGATTTGTTTTAATAAAATCATTGATAAAAGTTCTTACTGTAGGACCATCAGGCCCAACTTGTTGAGATCCTAATTTAGTTTTTGTTTGAGATTCAAAGACTGGTTCTTGAACTTTAATTGAAATTGAAGCTACAATAGCACTTCTAATATCAGAAGCATCAAAATCTTTTTTATAGAATTCTCTTACTGCTTTAACAATAGACTCTTTAAAGGCGGTTAAGTGAGTTCCTCCATGAGTTGTATATTGACCATTTACAAATGAATAATATTCTTCACCATATTGATGATTATGTGTTAGAGCTATTTCGATATCATCTCCTTTAAGATGAATGATTGGATATCTTAAAGTTTCTTCATCTGTTTTACTATTTAATAAATCTAAAAGTCCATTTTTCGAAAAAAATCTCTTGCTATTTAAATATATTGATAAGCCGGGATTTAAAAATACATAATGCCAAATCTGATCTTCAACAAATTTTGATATGAAATGATAATTTTTAAATATAGATGAATCGGGAATAAATTCTACAAAAGTTCCATTCTTTTCTTCAGTATTTATTATTGGTAAATCTTCAATCAGATTACCTTGTTCAAAGATTGCTTCTTTAACTTTTCCATCTCTAAAGGCTTTAACTTTAAAATTTGTAGAAAGAGCATTTACCGCTTTTGTTCCTACACCATTCAATCCCACAGATTTTTGAAAGGCTTTGCTATCATATTTGCCCCCTGTATTCATTTTAGCTACACAATCAATTAATTTTCCTAAAGGGACCCCTCTTCCAAAATCTCTGATACTAACTTTTTGATCCGATAATTTAATTTGTATTTGTTTACCAAAGCCCATTGTAAATTCATCTATACAATTATCAATAATTTCTTTAAGAAGAACATATATCCCATCATCGTATGCAGAACCGTCTCCAAGCTTTCCAATATACATTCCCGGTCGTAATCTTATATGTTGTTTCCAATCTAAGGATTGTATATTAGCTTCCGTATAATTATTTAAAGACATTTTAATATTGATTTTAGATACTTATTTTTTATTTATTCAAATTATAGAATTTACTTTAGTTATAAATATAATTAAAATTTTATAAAAAGAATTAATTCAAAATGATTGTGCAATAACAATAAAATTAGTAACTATATGCTTACTTTAAAAAATTAAATCTAATTAATAAGTTTTTTATGAAATCTATCGAATTTATAAAAATAGGATCTTTATATATAAGATTGTCCTTTTTATTTATAATTTTTACAGGCTGTTATTTAAATAAAGTTAAATATGGTAAACAAACTAAATTTAAAATTGCTTTTAATAATTTGAATAATAAGCTTTTGAAAAAACAAATAAATAATGATTTTTTAATAAACGAATATTTGAATGGTGAAACTTGTTGGGAAGGACAAGCAATAATAGATAATTTAAAAAATTTAACAGATAAAATAAAAGATTATAAATCTCAAAATGAATTAATAAATCTTATAAATATTTTAGAAAATGATGATGAAAGCGAGAGAGATGAAGAAAAAAATAATGATCAGAATCATAATTCATCTTTTGAAAATCAATTAAAAGAAGCAAAGTTTACTCAAAATGATATAAATATAATTATTGCTTTTATGAAAAATAACGAATATACTGAAGTAGAAGCTTTAAAAGATGATTTAGAGGATGATCCAGATGAAACGATGTTTTATAATTATTTGATAACAGAAAAAAATTATGGAAATAAAGCAGCCCTTAAATTCGTAGGAAAATTACAAAAATTTTTTAAGTTAAATCCACAAAGTATAATAGACGATAAAACTAATAATTTTACTTCAAAACCAATATTAAATAAAAGCCAAAATGATATTAAATTAAATATAGACAAAAAAATAAATGATATAGATGAAATAACATCTTTTATAAATGAATTAAGTTCTGAAAATAATTTATTTAAAAAGCAAGAATTAGAGATTTTAAAAGGATTTATGAATGATAATGATTTTGATGATGCAGATTCTTTAAAAGATGATTTATATAATGGTGCTAAAAATTCATTATTTTATTCATATTTAATGGAAGCCAAAAGTTTTCAAGATACCAAAGCTGAAAATTTTGCTGCTAAACTAAGAAATTATTTATACAAAGATAATAATGATATTACTAAAGATATTATTGACAGAATAACTCCAATAAGAAATAATCAACTGTATAAAAAATATCCAGAATTAGTATCTAAAGATTTTCAAAAAATCAAGCAAATTTTATTTAGTACAAATGTATCAGAAATATTAATTGCTATCACAAATAGTAAATTATTTGGCATTGTTAACTTAGTATAGTTATTTATAAATTCTGTATTTTAAAACTTCAAAATAATTTTTAAAATGAAGAATTATTTTGCGAAAAACCTTAAGACCTATTTTAAATTAACAATGCCAATTATTTCAATGTTTAATAGATTTTTTTTCATTTAATAAAAGGAATTTAAAATACTATAATACATTTCAACTTTACTTTAATGAGTGTATTCAATATGATGATAAATTCATGAAAACTCTAAATATGTGGGATTGGGAGTTAAACTGTTTTAACAATTCTCTAGATAGTATGAAAAATTTATTTACTGGAAATAATATTAAAGCTAAAATAGAAAATATTGATGATGCATTTAAATATTCTTTTGATAAAATTTTATATTTATTTCAATATGATTTAATGTATTATATCAGGATTTGCTATTTTTGCGAAAGACAAACCCTTTATAAAAATGGAAAACTTCAAGAAAGTGAGGGATATACAATGGAGGATTGGATTAATGGTGAAGGGAAAAAATTATTTGACTATTTAGAAAGTATATCAAAGGATTTAGTAACTATTATAAAATTGTCTCTAGGCAGTAAAAATAATATAAAATTTGATAAACATGATAGGAGTTTTTATCTCCCTTATAATTATAATTCAAATATATTTCCCAAGTTTGTATATTCAAAAGAGTATTATTGCAAACATTTAGAAGCTTTTGATGAATATATATTGAAAATTTTGAAATATTTTGAAAGTTACAAAACATTTCCTGCTGTACTAAATTTCTTTGTAATACCTAAAAACAGAATAACCATATCTAGGGATACGAATCCATTTGATTCTGAGGAATTATCTGAAAGATCTACAGAACCGAATTTAAATTTTAAAAATAAATCAATACAAGAAGAATTTAAATTTGAAAATGCCATTGGAGGAGATGATGCAAGCCTGAATCAAATTTCTAATATTTTGGATTCTGTTACATATTATTCATCAGATGAAGATTATGAAATTAAAGATGAAAAAGAATTTAGTAATGAATTTGTGAAAAATAAAAATAATTTAAAATATATAAAAAAGAAGAAATATTTATTATTTGATTTTAAAAATTCTTATTTAAAAAAAGATTATGATTTATGGCAAGATAAATTTTTTATTCGAGAAACAGTTAAATTTATAAAAAATTGTAAATATCCTCCATGTATATATTTCTTATTATTAAAATCAGAAAACAAATTATATGTCATAAAGCAAAAGAGGTATATTAAATATCCAAACATTAATTCTAGTACAAAACAAAAACAATATCTATGTAAAGAAATAATAAATTATAAAAATCTTGATAAAGATGAAATAAATAAAATAAAACAGATAGCTAATAATATATTTTTATCATTAAACGATATAAAATATTTAGTGAAAATATTAAAAAGACCAAATAACATTAAAGGTGGTTTCTGGGATCCTTTAGTTAAATTAAGATTTAATGATGCATGTTATAATGAATCAACTCAGTGGCAAACAAATTGTATAGATGATTTTGTAGTAGGAGATATAGACTCTTTTGAAGTAGGTATTATTAATAAAATTTATGTTATTGATCTTGCATTAAAGATCTTAAGTAAATGGCTTTTTACAAAGCGTGGTGGTGTATTTTTACATGAAGATATTTTAAATTATATTTTAGATCAATCGCTAACAAATTTAAAAAATTCTTATGGGAAAAAATTTAAAACTAAACAAGATACTACAGATAAAATGCTAGATCCACGTATAAAGAATTTCCTTGATTTTTATTCCTTTTTAAAAAAAACTTAAGACTTATTATTCAATTCCCCAGTCTGAATATCCCAAAGCTTTTTATAAATTTCTTTTTTAAGAATAAGTTCTTCATGAGTACCTTGTTCAGCAATACCATTTTCAGAAAGAACCAAAATTTTATCAGCAAACCTAACAGTTGAAAGTCTATGAGCAATAACAATCATAGTTCTAGAGTGTTTTAAGCTCAATAAAGACTTTTGAATAGCAGTTTCAGTTTCATTATCAACAGCAGAAGTAGCTTCATCAAAAATTAAGATCTTAGGATCTTTGACAATAGCTCTAGCAATACAAACTCTTTGTCTTTGTCCACCAGAAAGTTTCATTCCTCTTTCTCCAACATGAGTATTAAATCCATTAGGCAATGAATTTATAAACTCATCTATTTCAGCAATATTAGTTGCTTTCTCTATTTCTTTTTTGCTAGCATTTTTATTTCCATATACAATATTATCATAAATAGTACCATCAAAAAGAAAAGAATTTTGGTCAACAAGACCAATAATTCTTCTCAAATAATCTAATTTAAAATCTTTTAAATTTATACTATCAATTTCAATTGTCCCTTTTTGAGGGTCATAAAGTCTTAAAAGTAATTTTGTAATTGTACTCTTGCCAGCACCAGTAGTTCCTACTAAACCAATATATTCTCCAGATTTAATTTTTAATGAAACATTTTTTAAAATATTTTGTTCTTCTATATAACTAAAATCAACATTATCAAAAACAATTTCACCTTTCATTTTTTTAGGCGTTTTTGGATTAATTTGATTATAGATTTTAATAGGAGTATTTAATAATTCAAATATTCTAGAAGATGAAGCTATTGTTCTTTGATATGAATCAGATATTTTACTAATTGCTCTAAAAGGCCATAACATGCGTGGAGTAAGAAAAAGTAAAGTCGTATATGAACCAACATCTAATTTATTATTAAAAGTTAACCATCCTCCATATAATAAAGTAACTAAAAATCCCAAAAGAACTATTGTTCTAATGGTTGGATTTACAATTGAAGAAAGTTTTATAGTTTTTTCATTAGTAACTTGATATTGCTTACTTAACTTTTCTATTTCTTTCAATTCATCTTTTTCAGCAACAAAACTTTTGATTACAGTAATCCCTTGCAAATTATTACTTAGCTTAGAACTAATATATCCAGCTATTTCTCTTACTTTAGAATAGTTTTGAAAAAGATATTTTTGTAATAATGCAGAACCAACAAGAATCAAAGGAATTGGCATCATAGAAAAGAAAGCCATTTTAGGTGTTAAATAAAAATAAACACCGGCAGTAGCTATTGAAGAAAATATTAATTGAATGATATCATTTGCTCCTTTATTAAAAAATCTTTCTAACTGATTTATGTCACTATTTAATATGTTTAATATATTTCCAGTACTCTTTTCATTAAACCAAGACATATCTAAGTTTTGAACATGCTCATATGTTTTTAGTCTTACATTATGTTGTATTTCTTGAGCCATATTTTTCCATCCTATTTCTCCTAAATATTCAAATAAGGATTCTAAAGACCAAATTATTGCTGTAATAATACCTAAAAATATTAATTGATAGAAAGGTTCTTTGATACCAATTTTTGCGATTAAACTATCTTTTTTATGTACTACCAGATCAACAACTATTCCCAAGAAGATTTCAGGAAAAATATCAAATAGTTTTTCTAAGATTGAAAAACTAGTATTAATTATTATTTTGCTTTTCCGCTTTTTTGTGTTTTTAACAAGTTCGATAAGATTATTATGCATTTTTATGTTTGTTTCATGAATTTTTAAATAGATAATCAGGCAATGCTAATTTTTAACATATTAGATCTCTGTTTTTTATCAATAGGTAAAGCGGCAGTATGAATACAAATATCCCCTTTTTGTAAAAGTCCTTTATTTAATAATATTTCTTCTAAATCCTTAAACATAACATTAATAGAATGTTTTTTGTCATAATAAAAAGCCTTAACCCCCCAAACCAAACCAAAAGTATTTAATAAATGTTTATCATCTGTAAAAATAAATATATCAGATTTTGGTCTATTTCTGGCGATTTCAAAGCCAGTATATCCAGAAGCTGTTGAGCCAATAATTGCTTTAGCACCAACTTTTTCAGCTAAAATGCAAGCAGTTTGGACAATATTATCACTATGATAAGTTTTAGATTTTTCAGATAAGGCATGAAATTTATTATAAAGATTAATTTCCTTTTCTACTTCATAAATTGTCTCATTCATTTTTTTTATAACTTCCAAAGGATATTTACCGATCGCTGTTTCAGCAGATAACATTAAAGCATCTGCACCATCGATTACTGCATTAGCAATATCATTAATTTCTGCTCTTGTAGGAGTAGAATTTTCAATCATGCTTTCCATCATTTGAGTAGCAATTATTACAGGCTTTCCAAAATGATTGCATTTTTTTACTATTTCTTTTTGAATTAAAGGAACTTTTTCCATTTCTATTTCAACGCCTAAATCCCCTCTTGCAACCATAATTGCATTAGATGCTTCTATTATATTATCTAAATCTTTTAAGGCTTCAGGCTTTTCTATTTTTGATATTACTTTAATATTGTTTTTTCCATATTTTTTAATCAAAGTTTTTAACTCAATTACCTCTTTTGCATTTCTAACAAAAGATAAAGCTATCCATTCTACATTATTTTCTAAGCCTATTTTTAAATCTTTTAAATCTTTAGAAGTTAGAGAAGAGCTTGAAAGTTTGGTATTAGGCAAATTTATCCCTTTACAAGATTTAAGAATTCCTCCATGAATGACTTCGGTAATAATTTTATTTTTTTCCTTTTTTTTAGAAATTAGAACTATTTTGCCATCATCAATTAAAATTTTTTGACCAATTTGTATATCATTTACAAAATCAACATAAGAAGTATTTACAATATTTTCATTGCCTATGATATTTTCAGTAGTAATTATTAATTCTTGTCCATTCTTAATTTCTATCTGTCCATTTTCTATTTTCCCTAAACGTATTTTTGGACCTTGTAAATCTTGAAGAATACAAACATTGGTTTTTTTTTCTTTATTTATCTTTTTAATTAAGTCAATAATCTTTTTTATATCTTCTAAGGAAGAGTGAGATGAATTTATTCTGAATATTGAAACTCCTTGTTCAATAAAATCAATTAATTTATTTTTATCAATTTGTGCGGCTGCTATAGTAGCAATTATTTTAGTTTTATTAGTTTTAATCATAATACTTGAAATTTTTAATAATAAGCTTCAATTGAAAAATAAAGTGATTAGTCAATAAATACTCTACCTTGCCTTTAGTCGTAGATATAATTAAATCAATTTAAATCTTTATTTTGATATTAATAAATATATAGATTATAATATAATTTTTTTTATCTTTGGTAATAGTTTTTAATTTCAATTACTTAAATTAGCATTTGAATTTTTATGTTAAAAATGTTAGTTTTTACATGATTTGTTTTGTATAGCTTTAAATTTCAATATTTAATATTAAATCAATATCACATATTGATTGTTAAGGTATATATTTAATTTATTTCATTTAATAATTACATTTGAAAATAATAATAAAAACTTTATATTTGAAAAACAATTAATATTGAAAATATATAAAAATGAGTGATCAAAATAGTAAAATAAAAGATATAGATATAAAAGAAGTAGAATCAAAAGTAAAAAAAATTATAGCTGAAAAACTTGGGATAGATGAAGCTGAGATAAAAAATGATTCTAGCTTTATAGAAGATCTTGGAGCCGATTCTCTTGATACAGTGGAATTAGTAATGGAGTTTGAAAATGTATTTGGAGTTACTGTATCTGATGATATTGTAGAATCAATTAATACAGTAGGAGACATTATCGAATATATTAAAAAAAGGGCTGAAGAGACAGAACCCAAATAATTAAACTATATTTTATGTCAAAAGATAGAAGGGTAGTTATAACAGGCCTAGGAATATTTACGCCCAATGGCGAAAATCCGAATGATTTTTGGAAAAATATATCTAATGGTAAAAGTGCATTTCAATCTAAATATAAAGATGGAACTCCAATATTGAAAGAAGATCCAAGTAGAATAGGATCAATGCTTGTCGATTATGATCCCTCAAAATATTTTAGTTTTAAAGAAATCAAAAGATTAGATTATTTTGCTCAATATGGATTAATAACTGCTAAACAAGCTATTGAAGATGCCAGCCTGGATTTTGAAAAAATAGATTGCAAAAGAGTTGGTTCTATTTGGGGAACAGGAATTGGAGGAGGAAATATTTTTGAACAAACTTCGAGAAAATTTTATGGAGAACCAAGCAAGGCAGTGAGTCCTTTTTTTGTTCCTATGCTTATTTCGGATATTCTTCCAGGACATTTATCGATTAAACATGGCCTTATGGGACCAACTTATACTACAGCTTCTGCTTGTGCTTCATCTTTAAATGCATTAATAGATTCATTTATATTAATAAAAAATGGATTTTCAGATATTATTATATCAGGTGGTACAGAAGCTAGATCTCAAATATGTCTTCGTGGATTTATTTCTTTAAGAGCATTATCTAGCTATACTGACCAAACTGCTTCTAGGCCATTTGATAAAGATAGAAATGGTTTTGTATTGGGTGAAGGAGCAGCATGTTTAATATTAGAAGAATTTGAACATGCAAAAAAACGGAATGCAAAAATATATGGTGAAATTATTGGTGTTGGGATGTCTTCGGATGCTTATCATTTAACAGCTCCACATCCTGAAGGATTTGGTTGTACTCTTGCAATGAAAAATGCTTTAAATTTTGCTGATATTTCTCCTAATGAAATTGATTATATTAATGCTCATGCCACTTCTACAGTACTTGGAGATATTGCTGAGATAAAGGCTACAGAAGCTGCCTTTGGAGAAGCTATACATGATGTAAGCATTAGTTCAACAAAATCAGTTACAGGACATTTATTAGGAGCTGCAGGAGCAATAGAGTCTATAGCATGTATAAAGGCAATGGAAAAAAATTTAGTTCCACCAACAGCTAATTTGTTTACTATTGATGAAAAAATTAATCCTAAAATAGATTTGACTCCCAAGAAAGCTAAAAGAAAAGAAATTAATATTGCGATGAATAATAATTTTGGATTCGGGGGACATAATTGTTCTTTGATATTTAAAAAGGTTTAATGAAAATTTTAAAAAAATTAAAAAAAATAATTGGTTTAGATAAAAATAAGCCAAATCAGAAAATAAATGATTTCCTTGCCAATGTTTTAGATATAAAGCCTAAAGATTATATTTTATATGAAATTGCATTAATACATAGTTCATATGATCCCCAAATTGGAAATAATAATGAAAGATTGGAGTTTTTAGGAGACTCTATCTTACAAACTATAATTTCACATATTATTTTTGAGTTGTACCCTAATAAAAAAGAAGGAGAATTAACTAAAATTAGAAGTGAGATAGTAAGCCGAAAAATTATAGGTAAAATCGCAAATAATATGAATATTTCTAATATTATTAAATATAATAAAAGTGTACAAAAAGATAAACTCAGATATGTAGAAGGAAATGCTTTAGAAGCACTTATTGGCGCAATTTTTATAGACTATGGTTATCAGAAATGTAAAAATATAATATATAATAAAATAATAACGCCTTATGTTAATTTTGGAAACCTAGAATTTAATTATAACAGTGCAAAAAGTAAGTTATTAGAATGGGGGCAAAGAAATAAAAAGAATGTTGATTTTTCTGTTTTAAGTGAAATTGGACAAGGGCATAGCAAAGAATTTGAGATTATTGTTAAAGTTGATAACAAAAAATTAGGAAAAGGAAGAGGTTTTAATAAAAGATCAGCTGAACAATATGCTGCTAGTGATGCTTTAGAGAAATTAAAAATTAACAAATAATATTAATTTTAACTTTTCAAATATACTTTTTTTTATTTTTAAAACTTTTAACTATTAAAATAGTATCTTTACTTGCTTAACTTAAAGAAAAAATCTATATTTATAGAAATTTTTGGGGAATTAGCTCAGCTGGCTAGAGCACTTGCCTTGCACGCAAGGGGTCATCGGTTCGAGTCCGATATTCTCCACTATTTCTGATTTAGATAATAAATAAGAACTTTTAGTTTTTCCCAAAATCATTTAATTAGAGTTATAAATCAGGTTTTTTTTTACAAAAGTATTAACTTCTTCTTTCACACTTTCAGTATTTTTAGTATTAGATATTCTTAATAAAAACATTAATAATTGGTTATATTTCTCTAATAGTAAAAAATACTTTTTTGAAAAATTAGTATCATTAATATTTACTTCTTCAATTATAAATGAATCAAAATTTTCAGAAAACTCTTTTAAATAAGAAAGTTTTTTGGAAAAATCATAACCAAGTACATGACCTAATCTGATCATAAAATCACTTCTTAAATAAGGAAGCTTAAATTTATTATATAAGGTATTTCTGGATACACCCAATTCATTAGCTACTTGTGTAACTGTTTTGCCATTTTTTTTTATGGCTTCTTTAACCATTCTACCCATATGATCCTTGATCATTTTTTAAATATAATTTATTTTATTTATTATTTCGATAGATATAAATATCTCTTCAAATAATTTATAGATTTTTTAAATTTTACTTTAAAAGCAATTTTAGCTATTTTAATTTAGAGTAATTTTTTTTCAAAAAAGTTAATTTTTATTTATATATTTGTTCTTTTTAAAAAACAGGATACTAATAATATTTATATTATATCTTTTATTAATTTATTAATATTTTTATATGCTCTTTTTTAAATTTCTTTTAATTAAATAATAACTAATTTAAATTACTCTAACATATAGATATTTATTAAAATCAAACAAATTACATTGATAAACAATCAATTATTTCTATATCTTTAATTAAAATTATAGAAATAGTTCAACTTTTATATATCTTACGTTGATGTAGTATAAAGCTATAGTTGTTGTAGTAATAATAAAAATGCATCTAGTAAAATTATGATTTTTTTAATACAATAATGGTTTTCTAGCCATTTTTATATTAATTTTAGATAAATTTTGTAAATTATTCATCGTAATTTATTGATATTCAATAACTTCTAATCTAATTAATAAGTAAATGGTATGAATTCATTATCATTAAAAAATTTAGATAAATTAAATTCTAAAGAATATATAATAATAAAAGGAGCAAGGGTAAACAACCTAAAAAATATTGATCTTGCTATACCAAGGAAAAAGTTTATAGTCATTACGGGTTTATCTGGGTCGGGCAAGAGTTCTTTAGCTTTTGATACTCTTTTTGCTGAAGGTCATAGATTATATGCAGAAAGTTTAAGTTCCTATGCAAGACAATTTATAGGTAAAATAGAAAAGCCTTCTGTAGATTATATAAAAGGATTATCACCTGCTATTGCCATAGAACAACATTCTAATATCAAAAATTCTAGATCTACAGTAGGAACATTAACCGAAATTTATGATTATTTAAGAATATTATATGCAAGAATAGGCATTACATATTCTCCTATTAGTAATGAAATGGTTAAACAACATACAATTACGGATATCCTTGAATATATTAATTCTAAACAAAAAGGAACAAAAATTATTATATCATTTCCAATAATTTTAAAATCTCAAACTTTAAAAGAAAAATTAAAATCTGAATTGTTAAAAGGTTTTATAAGACTTATTATTAAAAAAAATATCTATAATATAGAAGATATTTTAAATAATTCTGATTTAGAAAAACAAATTGATAATGATACTTCGATTCTTATAGATAGAATTTCTGTAGATAAAGACAATCCAGATAATATTTCTAGAATTTATGATTCTGTCCAAACCGCTTTTTTTGAAGGAGACGGAATATGTTTTGTGGAAAAATATGGAAAAGAAAAAAAGAAATTTTCAGATAGATTTGAATTAGATGGGATAAAGTTTGAAGTTCCTTCTACAGTTTTTTTTAATTTTAATAATTCATATGGATCATGTAAGAAATGTAATGGTTTAGGTAATATATTTGATATTGATCCTTCAAAAGTAGTTCCTAATAATAAATTATCTATTTATGATGGAGCCATCTTACCATGGCAAAGCCCTGCAATGAATAAATGGTTAAAACCTTTACTTAAAAACTTTAAAGAATATAATTTCCCAATAAATACTCCATATAAAGATTTAACAAAAAGACAAATAGAAATAATATGGAAAGGATATAAACAATTTGAAGGACTTAATAAATTTTTTGATTTCCTTGCTGATAATTCCAAAAAAATACAATATAGAGCAATTCTATATAAATATAAAGGTATCACACAATGTAATGAATGCAAAGGTTCTAGAATAAGAAAAGATGCTGCTTATGTTAAAATCAATAAAAGATCTATAATTGATCTTCTATTAATGCCTATTGATCAATTATATAAATTTTTTCAAAATATAAAATTGACTAAATATGAAAATAATGTTTCTAAAAAAATAATAGAAGAAATAAAAAACAGAATAAATTATTTGATAAATGTAGGTTTAAATTATTTATCACTAAATCGAGCTAGTTCAACTTTATCAGGAGGAGAATATCAAAGAGTAACTTTGGCCACTTCTTTAGGAAGTACTTTAATAGGTACAATGTATATACTTGATGAACCAACAATAGGACTGCATCCAAGAGACACTTTTAAATTGACTAATATATTAATTAAACTCAAAGAATATGGAAATACTGTAATAGTAGTAGAACATGAAGAAGAAGTTATGAAAAGAGCAGATCAAATTATTGATATCGGTCCTGAAGCAGGAACTAATGGTGGTGAAGTTATGTTTCAAGGTACACTTAATGAATTAAAAAAATTTGGTAATAGTCATACTGCAAATTATTTAAATGGTAAGGAAACTATCAAAATTCCTAAATTTAGAAGAGAATGGAATAAATCATTCATAATAAAAGGAGCAAGAGAAAATAATCTAAAAGATATTGATATAGAGATTCCATTAGGAGTGCTAACAGTAATTACTGGTGTTAGCGGATCAGGAAAATCAAGTTTAGTCAAAAAAATAATTTATCCTGCTATTGGTGAAAATTTATATATGAATATACCTGAAAAAGGTAAATTCGATTCTTTGGAAGGAGATTTTGCTTATATTGATGAATTGGAATTTATTGACCAAAATCCTTTAGCTAGAAGCTCTAGATCTAATCCTGTTACTTATATCAAAGCTTATGATTATATAAGATATATTTTTGCAAATCTACCAAGTTCTATTAATAATAAATTTAGCCCTGGCAAATTTTCCTTTAACATTGAAGGAGGAAGATGTGAAGAATGTTCTGGAGAAGGATTTATAAAAATAGAAATGCAATTTATGGCAGATATAACTTTAAAATGTGAAATTTGCCAAGGCAAGAGATTTAAAAAAGAGATATTAGACATAAAATTAAAAGGAAAAAATATTTATGATGTTTTAGAAATGACTGTTGATGATGCTATATATTTTTTTGATAGATATCCCGAAGTTATAGAAAGAATAAAACCATTGCAAGACGTAGGATTAGGATATATTAAACTTGGTCAATCTTCTAGTTCTTTAAGTGGTGGAGAATCTCAAAGAGTAAAGTTGGCTAGTTATATAAAAAATAATAATAGAGATAATAAACATAAATTATTCATCTTTGATGAACCAACAACTGGTTTACATTTTGGTGATATTAACAAATTATTAAAATCCATAAATCGATTAATTAATTTAGGGAATACAGTTTTAATCATAGAACATAACTTAGATATCATAAAATCTGCTGATTGGATAATAGATCTAGGCCCTGATGGTGGAAATAATGGAGGCCATATTACTTTTGAGGGAACCCCAGAAAATATGATAAAATTAAAAGATAATTTAACAGCTAAATATTTAAAAGAAAAGATGTAATGTTAAATCAAAGATTTTTAGATTTTATTGAAAAAAATAACTTAATTGAAAAAAAGTCTAATATCATCTTATCTATTAGTGGTGGAGTTGATTCTATTGTGATGCTTGATTTATTTAATAAACTTAATTTTAATTTTGCAATTGCTCATTGTAATTTTAAACTTAGAGGAAAAGAATCAGAACTAGATTGTAAATTTGTTGAAAAGATCTCTAATAGATTAAAAAGAAAATTCTACTACTTTGAATTTGATACTCTAAATTATTCTAAACAAAAAAAAATTTCAATTCAAATGGCTGCAAGAGAATTGAGATATAAATGGTTATATGAATTATTAGAGAAATATAAATTTAAAAATATTGCTACTGCCCATCATATTAATGACAATTTAGAAACAGTTTTTTTAAATTTAATAAAAGGAACAGGAATTTCCGGATTAAGAGGAATTTTACCCAAAAACAAAAAGATTATAAGACCTTTATTATTTGCAATTAAAGATGAATTAATAGAATATGCAAAAAATAATAATCTTGAATGGAGGGAAGATAGCTCTAATAAAAAAAATGATTATAATAGAAATAAAATCAGAAATGTAATAGTTCCAGAATTTAAAAAAATAAATCCTAATCTAGAACAAACTTTTTCCAGAAATTTTGATAAATTTTATCAAACTGAATTGATATTAAAACAGAAGATCAATGAATTCAAAAATCAGAATTTAAAAGAAAATGATGAACTGACTATTATAAATATTTATTCATTAAAAAAAGAGGCTTATTCTTCGCTAATCTTAGGAGAATTATTAAAGCCTTTTGAATTTAATTATTTCCAAATTAAGGATATCATTGAGAAAGAACATTCAAGAGGAACTAGATTTTTATCGAATAGTCATGAATTGACAATTTCTGAAAATCAAATTTTAATTAAACCTTTAGTTAAAAAAAGTATTGAAGTCTATGAAGTTAAAGACAAAGACAAATATTTAAATTTAAAACATGGATCTTTAAGTTTTAAAACCATTGATAAAAAAGATTTTATATTAAAAAAAGAAACAAATATAAGTTTATTAGATAAATCAAAATTAAAATTTCCTCTGATAATTCGTAAATGGCAAAAGGGAGATAAATTCCAACCATTAGGAATGAAAAATATGAAAAAGATCAGTGATTTTTTTATTGACAATAAAATCAATATTTTTGATAAAGAAAAAATATATTTAATAATCTCAAATAATGATATAGTAGCTATTATTGGATATAGAATAAATGAAAAATATAAGATAACAATGAGTACACAAGAAATTTATGAGATATCATTTATTAAATAATAAAGCGTATGTGATGGAATTGGTAGACATGCTATCTTGAGGGGGTAGTGCCTTTAAGGTGTAGGGGTTCGAATCCCCTCATACGCACTTTTTAAAAAATATTTGACATTTTATCAATTTAAATAGTTTATAGAATTTAATTTGAAATATTTTATAAGTTATTAATATCTTTTATATCCAGTTTTGTGACTTTTGCAATAATATCTTTATCGATACCTTCAATAACCATATTTTTAGCAATTAATTTAGACCTTTTTTTCTCTGATTCCTCAGCAATAAATTCTTTTAATTCTTCATCAGTAACATCAAATAAAATAGCTGAAAATTTGATAATAAACTCAGTATAAGATCCTTCACCAGTTTGTGAGTCACACCAAATTTCTCCATTAAAAGTCTTAACAATCTGCTTAGCAAAAGCAAGCCCAATACTACTGCTTGTCTTATCTCCAGTAGAATAAAACATCTTAAAAATATCATTAACCTTATTTTGAGGTATTCCTATACCATCATCTTTAATATGTAATTCATTATCGGCTATCCATATATCTATTCTATTAGGTTTACCATGTTTAAAAGCATTTCTAATAATATTATCAATAACAAAAATAAAAACCTTTTTGGGAACTTTAATTCTAAAATCTTGAGAAAGTTTAGTATGTAACTTTTCTTTTTGCGCAGGACTAAAATGATATTGTTTAATAGTATCTTCTACAATTCCTTTAAGAGAACACAATTCAGGATTAGATAATGAATCCCTATATTCAATCATTAATCGTTCAAAGCTCTTGACAATTTTAAGCATCTGTTCACTCAATGATTTTATATAATCATTGTTTTCTTTTATATATTCAAAGCTTTTTTTATCTATAATATATTGTTTTTTATCATCATATATTATTTCTTTTGCTTTATTTATATAAAGATTGCTAACCTGTGAATAAGGCAAAATATTGAGTCCAGTATTTTTTAATTCATGTCCCATCGAAAGACCTAAATTAATACCTTGATTGCTTTTGATCATATAAAAAAAAATTTCTATATGCAAATAGAAGACTTATTATAGTAGAAAATAAAATTTGATAAAATAGATAATGATTGATTGCAAAGTCTAATGTAGATAAAGTAATAGGGCCAATAAAAACGTTATAAAAAATCAAACCTAGTCCTACCCCTATAGGAGCAAGTATTAAAAGGAGGCGCTGCAAAAGTCTGGCCTACCTATAAAAAGTTATAAAAAAGGTTTCCTCTCATGAAGTATCTTTTTTAAAATCCATTTTTTAAATTAACGATTCCTGTTATTATTGCCATTTTTATTGCATAGCTCGGTTT
>JAAGZN010000083.1 GCA_024206165.1 Bacteroidota bacterium | reverse complement strand
TACAATAGAAGGCTATAATAGTCTATTTCGTCATTTTTTAGCAAGAATGCGAAGAAAAACAAAATGCTATAGTAAATGTGTAAAAATGCTTGAACATTCTATTAGATTATTAATGTTGAAAAGAAACAAAGATCTGTCTCTGCTAAATTAGCAATGCCTTTAAAATTAACTATTAAGATCTAATCTTATATTTTAATTTAGTTTTATAAATAAATCTTAGTAAAGTTTATATTTTCTAATATAATGACGATTTTTTGACTCTAAACTTTGTAAAAAGGAAGTTGATTTATATATTTGTAGATGCTTCTGAATTTGTAAATTAGAAAAGGCCCGTTCGTCTAGGGGTTAGGACATCAGGTTTTCATCCTGGAAACAGGGGTTCGATTCCCCTACGGGCTACTTATTTGTATACCACCTAATTATTAAATATGGAAAATTATTTTATCTTTATACCAATTATCTTATCTGTATTGAGTTTATTAGCTGCATGCTTTTTTACTGTAAAACAAAAAACAGCCGTAGTAATAGAAAGATTAGGTAAATTTAGTAGAGTAGCAAGAGCAGGTATATCTTTTAAATTACCACTTATTGATTCAAAAGCTGGAACTATAAACTTAAGAGTTCAAGAGCTTCCCGTTGATGTAGAAACAAAAACAAAAGATGATGTATTTGTTAAAGTAGTCGTTTCAATTCAATATTATGTAGTAGAAAGTAGTGAAGGTATAAAATCAGCATTTTACAAATTAAATAACCCAACTCATCAAATCCAATCATATGTTTTTGATTCTGTAAGATCAGAAGTGCCTAGCATGGAGTTAGATGAAGTATTTAGTGAAAAAGAAAAAATAGCTTCTGCAGTTCAAAGAGAATTATCGAATACTATGAGAGAATTTGGTTTTGAAATAATTAAAACATTGATAACAGACATTGATCCAGATACAAAAGTAAAAATTTCAATGAATGAGATAAATGCAGCCAAAAGAATGAAAGAAGCTACTAAAGAAATGGCTGAAGCTGAAAAGATCAAAGTTATCGCTGCTGCTGAAGCCGATGCTGAAGGTAAAAGATTACAAGGCGAAGGTATTGCAAATCAAAGAATTTCTATTGCTAATGGAATGAAACAATCAGTTCAGAAAGTAAAAGGCGCTATGGAAGCAGATGTATCTGGACAACAGATTATGAATATGCTTTTTCTTACTCAGCATTATGATACTATCTCAAAACTCTCTGAAAATGGGGTTAATACAATATTTATGCCTTATTCTCCAGGTACTGTTGGAGATCTTCAGACTCAAATTCAATCTAGCTTATTAGCTGTTGATCAAATAAAATCTAACAAAAATAAAAATTTATTATAAATAGTTTAAGTTATAATTTGCTGGTTTAAGTAATAGATACACTATATTGTTATTATTGTTTTGACCATTATAATATTGATTAGTATAAATAACATTAGTATTCTCTAAATTTTGTAAAGGATAAATAGTATTAATATTTTGTATGTTCGGTATATTTGCAATTCTAAGATTATTATTTGAGTTATAATTATTTATTATTGGTGCTTGTAAACTTGTCATTATATTGCTAACATCAATCAAATTAAAGTTTGAGTTTTGATTAAGTATATTATTATAGCTCAAATTATTCATATTATTGACCCAATTTAAATTACTATTTGACACATTATTTATTACATTATTAATATTATGATTGTGATTGTGATTGTGATTTTGGTAATCAACTTGATAATTTGGGGTTACATATTCTATTTTTTGTTTTTTAGGATTAGGAAATATTGAAACAACTTCTTCCAATTTTCTTTTTTTATTATTTGTATTAACATTGCTAGAAACAGATATTGAAGATTGATTAGAATTGTTTTGTAAATGATTATTATTTGAAATACAGGATTTTAAAAAAATTTGATTTATTTTACTATAATGACCCTTTTTGTTAATGAAATCCTTAATTGTATTGATTACAAGTTTAACTTCTTGACAATTAGAATTAGATAAATTTATAGAGTTTAACAAATTTGCTAATTTTGATAAAAATGTATCATTTCCTTTTCTATCGACTAAAATTCTCTTGTTGATATAATTTAATAGATTTAAAGCTTCTTCTTTTGTTATTATACCTTTTCTAATATCATTTATCATTATTTCAGCTATTTCATATTGAATTTGAGAAGTATTTAGAATAGAAAATATTTTATGTAAAGGAGTTTTGCCTCCCAATATTTTATTATTTACACAATGCATTGTTCTATTAACATTATATGATAATTTTACTAATTCATTAAATTTATTACATTCTTTTACTGCTTGGATAAATATTTTAAATAATGAACTAATATTATTGTAAATTTTATTATCTGATTTGTAACTAATCCTCCAACAAAATATATGTAAGATATTATTACCATTTCTTAAATCTAATAAGGAGATATTAAGATTTTGAATACAAAATTTAAGAAAATCATAATCATTTGTATCTGGCATTTTAGTAAATAATCCCAATATTGCTCCATATACTAAAGGCACACTCCCTCCCATTTTTTTTACTAATAGATTTTTATCAGAAAGATCATTATTGACGAAGTTCAAAAGATCTTCTTTTAAATTTGAATAACTTTTTAATATTTTGTTTGAAAAATCCATTTTTATGATAGTATTTGAGTGTTTATTTAAAATCAAATCTTTTGTATTTTGAATTGATAAATTATTAGTATTCATCTTTTTTGAGTTATATCTTATATTACATGCTGTTATTATATATATGCAACAGATTAATTTTATGTTTTTATTTAAATAGTTCATGGCATTTTCAAATTTTAAAATTAAAAAATATTTATAAATTGTCATAAATTTAATAATATTTTTTAAATTAAAAATTATTAAAGAATATTTTAAAATTATACTTGTAGATAATATAAATAAACAACAATGATTACATACAAAAAAGATATTTATTCAATTTATATACTATATATTATTATATTTTTAAATTTTAATGCTTGTATCAATTTCAGGAAAACAAATATTAATAGTTTAAATAAAGTAGAATATATAAAAGATAAAGAAAAATTAAATTCTTATATCCCCAAACAAAGTTTAAGTAAAAATATCTTAAAATTTATAACATTTTCTTATCTATTTTCAAAAGGATATTCTCAACCTTATTTTATAAATTATTATGAAAATGAACTTAATCAAGATCCAGATAAATTTATGGAAGATGGTGGGACAATTTATATTCCTGGAACAGCAACTGATAACTCAATTTCAAATTATGGATATTTGGCTTTTATATCTAAAATATCAAGAAATGGTAAAGTATTAGATAATCAGGTATATAATAGCACATTATATGCAACAGAATTTAATGATATTTTAGTTTTTGATGATATTATTTTTGGTCATGGATATGCTAATTTTGAAGAACAATCTCGTGATAATATTTTTATTTCCAAAATTAATAAAAATTCTTTAGTTCCTAAATTTTCATTTGCATATGATAAAAACACTATAGGATATGGTAATTCGGTTGTTAAAAATAAAAATAATTTTGCTTTTTTAAGTAATCAAATTATTAAATCTATTAGAAAGTTATTTTTTTTAATTTTAGATGAAGATGGAAATGAATTAACACAAAAAATATATTCATCTAATGAATCTATTGAAGCATTGCAAATGATATATAATAATGGAAAATATTATATAACTGGTAAAAAAGGGGATAATTTACAAACTAAATTATTTTATTTAAGATTGAATGAATTTGGATCAATTGATTTTTGTAATATTTATAAGGCAGATATAAATTATATTGGAGAAAATATTTTTTTAACTAATTATAATAATACAATTATAGTGGGAGAAGCAACTGGATTTCTCAAGAAAATTATTGTATTAAACATAAATCAAAATGATATACTTCAATATGCTAAAGTTATTTCAAATAATTTTTTAAATTTTGAATCAGCTGTTTTAATTGATGATAGTACTTATTTAGTATGTAGAATAAATAATAATCCATATATAATTATTATAAAGATAGATTTATTTACTGGAAATATTACACTTTCTAAAAACATAACTTTATCTTTGGTATTGCTACTAAAGAATAGTTTTGGTAAATTTGTATATTCACCAAAGCAAAAAATACAAATGATAAACAAACAATGCCCTAAATGCCATCATAATGTATGTACAAAAGATGGAAAGGCAAAAGGAAAACAACGTTAT
>JAAGZN010000082.1 GCA_024206165.1 Bacteroidota bacterium | reverse complement strand
TGCTTTACAAACTAATGTTATGCCACCTCTTCCATACGCCCTTGACTCAACTGCTGCCCACAAACGACGTCCTTTCTCGCTTAAACAACTTTTTATTGATAAATATTTGTTTCGAATTTTTGTAAGCTCTTTTTCTTTTTTTTTCATACCTAAATATAACACTAATATCATATTATCCAAGTTATTTTATTACATTTCCTAGTTCCATAGATGAAGGATTAGAAGGATCAATTGTTTTGCCCAATATCCCAAAGAATCCAGGAAATTTCGTAATTTTTTTCTCCTCCATCTTTTCCATTCATTTTTATAATAATTATTTTTTTTATTCAAAGAATCTAAAATAAAACTTGAATTTGACTTATCTATTCCACGGTCTGGAAAATTGAATTTCATAGAGTTTATATTACCTTTTTCTTTAAATATATCTTCAAAACTTATAGGAATAATATAGATCTGATTATTATTTAAATGACATATATCATAATTCGTAAGAAAATATCTTTCTATCAATTTTGAAATTTCCTTAGGGTAATTTTTTGTATTGCAAATATTCTTTCTTATATATCCTAATATTAATAATGGAGTCAAATTAGTTTCTGATGTATCAATGATTAATTTATTATTACTTTGTTTTTTATTTTCATAGGAGTTACTACCATTAACTTTCTCATTTTCACCACTTGAAGATACTTCCGAACCTTTACTTTTATTCATTTGCCTAGTATCTTTTTTATTACTACTACATGATAATGACATACTATTAAACATAATAAGTATAAATACTTTTAAAAGTAATATATCTTGTATTTTTAAACTATTTATTTTTATTTTCATAACTCTAAAATGTAATTTATTGTTTTAAACAAAATTATTTTACCCAAACTTATAATTTTTTTCATTATTTAAATTAAATGCATTAATTTTGTATAAAAAAATAGAATTAAATTGCAAGATACTAAACTAAATTATAAGCAACATTCAATTAAATACTATAATAAAGAATTAGGAAATAATGATAATTTTAAAAGAGTAGTTAAAAGTCAAATATTTAATAAAATTTCATAAATTTAAAATTAATTAATAAATTGAAATTATTTTAGAAATTAAAAAATAAAATGGACAAAATAAAAGATATAAAAGCAAGACAAATATTAGATTCAAGAGGTAATCCTACTATAGAAGTTGAAATTATAAATACAAATAACATTTCAGCATTAGCTTCAGTACCTTCTGGAGCATCAACAGGAAAACATGAAGCATTAGAATTAAGAGATAATGATTATTCAAAATATTCAGGTAAAAGTGTTTTTAAAGCAATTGCTAATGTTCAAAACCTTAAAAAGGAACTTATAGGAATGCAAGCTCAAGAGCAACAGAGAATAGATTTAAAAATGCTTGAATTAGATGGAACGCCAAATAAATCAAAACTCGGCGCAAATGCTATATTAGGAATATCACTAGCATTAGCAAAATTAGGAGCAAAAGAGCAAAATAAAGAATTATATGAATATTTAGGATCCTCCAACTCAAAAATATTACCTATGCCTCTAATTAATATTATAAATGGAGGAGCACATGCTGATAACAACATCGATATACAAGAGTTTATGATAATCCCAATAGGAGCAAAATCATTTTCAGAAGCTATTAAAATAGGCACAGAAATATTTCATACATTAGGAAAAATTTTAAAAAAAGATAATTATAACACTAATGTAGGAGATGAAGGAGGCTATGCTCCAAATTTGAAGTCTGATGAACAAGCTATTGAATATATTTTAGAATCTATTAATAAAGCCGGTTATAAAGTAGGAGGGGAAGTAGCAATAGCTATAGATGCTGCTGCTACAGAATTTTATGATATTACATCAAAGAAATATAAATTACTAAATTATAATAAAAAACTTAGTTCCGAAGAAATGGTTGATTTTTGGACCAGTTGGATAAATAAATATCCTATAATTTCATTAGAAGACCCCTTATCAGAAGATGATTGGGAAGGATGGTCTAAATTGACTGAGAAAGTTGGTGATAAGATTCAAATTATAGGCGATGATTTGTTTACAACTAATATTGATAGGCTAGAAAAAGGAATAAATTTAAAAGCTGCAAATGCCATATTAATAAAAATGAATCAAATTGGAACTATATCCGAAACTTTGGAAGTAATTAATAAAGCAAAAGAAAATAAGTTTAATATAATTATTTCGCATAGATCTGGGGAAACTGAAGATACTTCAATAGCAGATTTAGCTATAGCTTGCAGCAGCAAACAAATAAAAACAGGATCATTATCACGATCTGAAAGAGTAGCTAAATATAATAGATTATTAAGAATTGAGGAAAAATTGGATAAGAAAGCTTTATTTTATAATCCCTTTGATATACTTAATATTCCACAAAATGCAGAAATGAATTGAAAAAGATTTATATATTAAATTCTTAATATAATGAAGAAAGCCAAAAAAATTATTAGTAATAAAAAAAATCGGTTTTTTATTTTAGGAATTATTCTTTATTTTATTTGGATGATTTTCTTTGATTCTGAAGATCTGATTTCTCTTTATAAGCTGGTCATTAGAAATAAAAAATTGGAATCTCAAAAAGAATATTATATTGAAAATATAGAAAAGCTAAAACAATATAAGAAAGCTTTATTAAGTGATAAAAAGATTTTAGAAAAGATAGCCAGAGAAAATTATTACATGAAAAAAGAAAAAGAAGATATTTATTTAATAAAGTAATCAATTTATTTACTCTAAGATTCTTATATTTTACTGTAAATATATCTTGTATTTTGTATTATTATGAAAAAGTATTTAATTGTATCAAAAGTAATATTATTATGTTTAATCTTTGATGTTTCATTTGCAAAGAATTTCAAAAACTTTAGATATGTATACAGCAAAGCAGAAGATGAAAATGATGAAAATGAGAAAAAAGAGGGAGACAAAGATATAATTGCATTAAGAGATAAATATAGATTGGGATTAAGGTTTAATATTGGTCCTAGCTTAGCCAGTATAATATCAAAATATAAGATAAGAACTTACAAAGATCAGATAAATTTTAAACGTGAAGATACTAAGCTTGTTCTTTTTATAGAAGCAAAACCTAAGATTAAATCAATAATACCATATAATTTTGAATTTTTTGCAGGTTATAAATTTTTAAAATGGTTAGGAGTCGATATAGGGGTGACTTATAATTTTTTTGGAAATAGTTTTATTTTAAAAGTTCCAGGAGAAGCAAAAAAAATATCAGTTGATGGCAGACCAATAAATAATTTAAATATTAAAATTCCTATTAAATTAAATTTTAAGAATAAACAAATTGAGTTTTACCTTAAACTTATCTTTTTTCAAAAATATTTTTATGAAGGTATTGGTTTTAAAGTAATGAAATTATTCAAATGCGAAATTATTAAAAAAGTAAATTATAATGGTATAAAAAATAAAGCTTTTGTAAAACTTCTAAAAGAACCTTTTGAAGAAAATCATATCTATAAAATTACAAATCCTAAATTTCCTAGATTTTATCCTTCAATTTTATTTTATTTAGGTTATGAATTTGATTTTGGTTTAAATTTAGAAACGAGCTTAGAATTTCCATTAAAATTAATTAATATAATTCAGAATATCTCAAATGTAAAAAGCAAAGAACAATTTAAAAGATTATTTTCTCCACAAAGTACTACCTTTATTATGACTTCTACATTGTTTTCGAGACCAATATTATATTTTTCTCTAGGGTATAATTTTATGAAATTATTTTAATATCTTATTTAAAGCCTTTGAATATTAAATATTCACTAGTTGAGAAAAACTCTATTTTTCTAGTAATAGGCATGAAATTATTGTTACTCAAATTAAATTCTAGTTTTATAATACCATTATTTAATAACTTATCTTGAGAATTAAAATAATTTTTAAAACTCTTTGAATGTCCTATAATAGCGATTTTGATTTCATCCTTCTTAGAGTAGTCTTTTATAATATCTTGGATTTTCCTTACTAAATAAGAAAAAAAATATTCCAAATTTGATTCATCTTTAGCTTCTTTTGTAAAAAGAGTTTTTTGTCCATAATTATTATCTTCAACATATTTATAATTTAATTTAAGTTCTTCTTTAAATAAATTTAGGTCATTTTGAATTTTAGTTATCTGATCTTCTTTATAATCCATTATTTGATTTTCTTGCGAAAATCTTCCAAATATAGAATTTTCTTTTAAATAAGGCATAATATAGATTTCTTTTTCAGGAAACATTAATATTGAAGATTCTATAGATCTACACATCGGTGAACTTATAATTAAATCTATATTTTTTTCTTTCTCATATAAAATTTTTCCAGCCTTAGAAGATTCTTTTTTTCCTTTATTAGTTAAAACGGGATCTCTTAAAAATATACGTTTTAAAATTATTCTTTCTTTTTCATAATAATTATGCATAGCTTCGGCATGCCTAATTAAATAAAAAGAGAATTTTTTCTTTTTTTGATTGATAATTGGTTTTTTAATTGTTTCTTTGGGCTCTTTGTTTTCTGTTTGATTGATAATTGGTTTTTTAATTGTTTCTTTGGATTCTTTATTTTCTGTTTGATTGATATTTGGTTTGTCAATTATTTCTTTGGGTTCTTTGTTTTCTGTTTGATTAATAATTGTTTTTTTAATTGTTTCTTTGGGTTCTTTGTTTTCTATTTGATTAGTATTTAGTTTTTTAATTGTCTCCTTGGGTTCTTTTTTTGTTTGAGTTTCATCCTTAACTTCTTTTTTTTGTACAGCATTTTCCGATTTTTCTATTTCATATTCCTTCCTTTGATCTATTTTTTCTTGTTTATCACAAAAACAAATCGTAAAGCTTATTGATATTATTAAAATTAAATATTCCATATTTCTATTAAGGGGCTGTATAATTTTAAACAAAAATTTAAAAAAAAGATTTAACATTTTTAAAGTCTTAAAAAGATAAGTTTTTGAATTGTATTAAAAATATTTAAATTTGTATTTTTAGCGTAAATAGCTTGATTTAGGGCATAATTCTCC
>JAAGZN010000081.1 GCA_024206165.1 Bacteroidota bacterium | reverse complement strand
GATTCAAAGCTCAAAGGTGCAGACCATCGATGAGTTAATCGCTGAGCTACAGCAATTCAAAACGCACGGTGTTAATCATATCGACCTGTGCGTTATAACAGCCGGCGATTACGTTAGTATAAGCGATGCGCTGGTTAGTCTTGAACTGATAGAGAAAACGCTGTCAGATGGCAGCAAGATGCATGATATCCAAATGAATTTTTCAGAGATGGATATTAGTCGATAGTTCGAGCATTCTTCGGAGTGCTCTATAGTATCAACCACTAACCGGGGAACAGGCAATGGACACAACACTTAACAAGATACGCGAACACAGCCCCTGCCAGCCAAGCTGGGAGAAATTACTGGCGTCCCTCGGTAAGACAAAATCCGACGACGAGCCGATCAGTTTTAAATATCTGTTAGACGTGCTCGGTATTGTAGATGCAGTATGGTGTCTCAGAACTCTTGATTATAAAGAGCAATGTCTTTTCCTGGCCGATGTCGCTGAATCAGTGCTGTCGGATTTCGAGAAGCATATCAACGACCCAACACCTAGAAAGTGCATTCAGGCAATCCGAGATTACGAACGCGGGTTGATTGGTGATGCCGGACTAAAGGCGGCTGCCGAGGCTGTCGGTGCTGCCACTGTCAATGCTGCTGCCTATGCTGCTGTCAATGCTGCCTATGCTGCTGTCAATGCTGCCGAGGCTGCTGCCATTGCTGCCGAGGCTGCTGCCATTGCTGCCGTTGCTGCCGATCCTGCGAAATGGAAAGAAATCGAAGCCCTGTTTATTAAACACTTTGTCGAGGAATGAACAATGATTAAAGCACAAATCAAACAAGCCGAACGCACGCCAGAATACAAAATTGCGCAGCGGTGCCGCAAGATTTATAATGACGCGACCACCCTGACAGAAGCTAACGAGGCCTGCAACTCGTTGCATATAATGTGGCTCACTACCCTCGACCTGGATGCATCAATGGAGTCCAGGCATATCGTCAACAGGTATCTCGGCATGACGCACCACAAAACACTTTCACTAATCCCCGGAG
>JAAGZN010000080.1 GCA_024206165.1 Bacteroidota bacterium | reverse complement strand
CTTATATAAATGAGTATACATATAGATTTAATAGACATTTTATGAAGGAAAATATATTTGAAAATCTTTTGACAAGAATGCTCAAACATGAACCTAGAAATTATAAGTCTTTTATAGGTAGCTAAGAGACTCATTCAGAAAACTTATTTTAATATAATAGCAATTTTAAATATTTTTTCCAATAAAGATATTTAATTTTAATATTTAGTTTATAAATATTTTAGATTTAAACGGGAAATTTTTAAATTAAAAAAATCATTTTTGAAATATCTAAATAAATACTAAAGTAATAACAAAAATTAATATTTAGATTTTATTTAAGACACAAGTATTCCTATAAAAGTATTAATAAAGTATGCAAAATAATTATTTAAAAAATTGGTCAAAAAAATATAAAATCGATGAATCAAAAATTCATTATAACTTAACTCCTCAACTTTTAATTGAAGAAGCCATAAAAAATGAAGAAGGTATATTAGCTCAAAATGGTGCTTTGGTTTGTACTACTGATAAAATTACTGGTAGATCTCCAAATGATAGATATATTGTTAAAGATGATTTAACAGAAAAAACTATTAATTGGGGAAAAGTAAATATACCTTTTGGTAAAACAGACTTTAATAATTTATTAGATAAAATGCTGGCTCATATAAGTAAAAATAAAATTTATTATAGAGATGCATTTGCTTGTACTGAGCCTTTATATCAAATAAAAATCAATATTATAACTACCTTGGCTTGGCATAATTTATTCTCTCATCATATGTTTATTAGAGATCAAAATTTACAAGATTTAGTTCAAAATAAGAAAGGAGAACTTAAGAATTTTTTAATAATTGATGCTCCCGATTTTGTAGCAGATCCCAAAATTGATAAAACAAGAAGTAAAAATTTTGTAATTATAAATTTTTCAGAAAAAATTGTGATTATTGGTGGAACAAAATATGCTGGAGAAATTAAGAAGTCTGTCTTCTCAATTTTAAATTATTTATTACCTAAAAATCATAATGTATTACCTATGCATTGTGCTGCTAATATGGGTAAAAAAAATGATACAGCTTTATTTTTCGGTTTATCAGGAACAGGAAAAACCACTTTGTCTACTGACAATGATAGAAGGTTAATTGGAGATGATGAGCATGGCTGGTCTAATAAAGGGATTTTTAATTTTGAAGGTGGTTGTTATGCTAAGACTATTAATCTTTCTCCAAATAATGAATTACAAATTTATAATTCAATAAAATTTGGTTCGATATTAGAAAATGTCGTTTTTTTTAAAGGAACTCGAGAAGTTAATTTTAAAGATGCATCTTTGACTGAAAATACAAGAACTTCTTATCCAATATATCATATTCCCAATTATGTAAATAATCTTATTTCTCCACAACCTAAAAATATTTTCTTTCTAGCTTGTGATGCTTATGGTGTTTTACCTCCTATTTCAAAATTAAATATTAATCAAGCTATGTATCATTTTTTATCAGGATATACTGCAAAAGTAGCTGGGACAGAAAATGGGATCAATGAACCAATTGCTGCTTTTCAAGCTTGTTTCGGGCTTCCTTTTTTACCTTTGCATCCAATTATTTATGCTAATATGTTAGGTAAGAAATTGAATGAAAAAAATATAAATGTTTGGCTTGTAAATACCGGCTGGGTTGGCGGACCATACGGTATTGGTAAAAGGATAAGAATTAAAGAAACTCGAGAAATTATTAGAACTGCTTTAAATAATGGTTTTGATAAAATAGATTTTAATAATACAAATATCTTTGGTTTAAATATTCCTAAAAATTGTCCTAATATTGATGATAGTTTATTAAATTCCAGAAGCTTATGGAAAGATAAAGATGATTACGATCAAAAAGCTAAATTTTTAATAAACTTATTTGAACAAAATTTTGAGCAATATAATGATAAAGCTGATGATAATATTAAACTGGGGAAACTTGGTAATTAAATGACCATAAGAAAATATCAATTTATGAAGTTAATAAAGAGAGTAATTATTTAATGATTTGAAAAGAAACTCTTCTATTATTTCTTCTAACTTGTTCATTACTATTAGTATTTTGCACTTTTCCGTAGCCTTTATATTGTAAACGAAGTTTTGAAATTCCACTTTGTATTAAAAAATCATATATCGCTTTAGCTCTTTTTTCCGAAAGGTTCATATTATAAATATTAGAACCTATATCATCTGTATATCCTTTTATTAATATTTTTATATTTAAATTTTCTTTTAAAAGAATAACTAAAGATTGGAATTCTAGTTTATCTCTATCATCAATATCATAACTATCAAAAGCAAAAAGAATATTTTTTATTTCATATTCAGAGCCAGATTTAAAAGTTTTAAGATTAATAGTTTTATAAATTCCTTTAGTACTTATTTCTTTTAAATCTATATCAATCTTTTTTACCAAATAATTCTTTTTAGAAATATATAAACTATAAGAAGCATCATCATTTAATGGCAAACAGAAATTTCCATTAAGAGTAATATCATATTCAAAAGAAAATTGTTTTTTATCAATATCATAAACAAAAATTTTAGCTTCTAAATTGTCATTTTCATCTTCAGCATTAATTATACCTTTAAAAAATATACAACTTGGTTTAGGAATTATTTTATCAGGGATATCAAATTCAAATAATTTACCATTATAATGAATTCCTTTTTGTGTCCCAGCAGCAAAGTAGCCTTTTTTACCATCAGCTGTAATAAATAATGAAACTTGATCTTTATGGTTATTAATAGGATAACCTAAATTTTTAGGTTTAGTCCATTCGCCATTTATAAATTCACTATAATATAAATCCAATCCTCCTAATAATGGAATTCTATCAGAAGCAAAATATAAAGTTTTTCCATTAGGATGGATAAATGGCGAAATTTCATTTCCTTTACTATTTATTTGCTTTCCTAGATTAATAGCTTTTGACCATTTTCCATCTTTTGTTTTTATAGATTTCCAAATATCTTTTTTACCAATATTGCCTTTTCTTTTAGAAGCAAAATATAAAGTTTTTCCATCAGCAGTAAGTGAAGGTTGAGATTGCCATCCTTTTGAATTAATGTTTGGTCCTAAATTTTTTGGTTTAGTCCACTGATTACTTCTCTTGTAAGATATATATAAATCACAACTTCCAAAGTTTTCTTTTCTATTATAAGCACTAAAAATCAATATATTTCCATCTGAAGATAATGTGCATGCCCCTTCATTATTTATTGTATTGATATTTTTAGAAATTAATTTCGGCTCTAACCATATTCCTTTTTTATTTTTTTTGCTCATATATATGCTTTCATCGGCAGAAATTTTATAATTTGCCCTTCCTGTAAAAAGAATTGTATTTTGATCTATACTTAAAACAGGAAAATATTGTGCAGCAAATTTATTTAAAGGGTTTGGCATTTGTTTTGGATGAAAGTTTATGGGGCTTTTTATTAATTTAAGAGAATATTCTAAATTAAATTTTAATACCTTTATTTTATTTTTATATTTTTTCGATAATTTCAAATTATCAATTTGATTTAAAATAGCTTTTGATTTATTATACTGGCCACATCGATAACAAATATATGCAACATCATAGTTTAAATAATAAAATCCTTTTTTTGGTAATGAATTACTAACATTATTTAAAAGAAAAATACATTTATCAAGCTTTCCTATTGAGATATATAATCTTGCAAGAGTTATTTTAGCTTCAAGAAAGTTTGTTTTTCTTCTTACAATATTGAGCAGTTTTTCTTCTGCTATTTTAAACTTTTTTTTATGTAAGTATTTTTTAGATTCTTTATATAAGGAAATATATTTTTTAGATTTTATAGTATAGCTTGATATTTCTGCATTTGCTCTATATAAAATAAACATTAATAAAATTATTCTAAATAGATAATTGCACATATATTACTATAATAATTCAAATGAAATATTAAAATACAAAATATTTAATATTTACCACCTAAATTTATTATTAAATAATCATGGAATGATTTATCCTTATCATCTAACATATCAGCAAATTTTGTAGGAGTAAATTGACATTCTCCTTTATAATTTAAATCAAAATCTACACAATGGAGCTTCATATAATCAATAACTTGTTTTTTAATTTCATAAAATTTTTTAGACAATAATATTAATGCATGCAAAATTGAAATTTTCATTTTTTCTTTGCTTTTGAAAGTATGTTCAATATTAAATTTTAATTTAGCACCATGATTTATTAATAATTTTACAAAATTTATCATATTTTTGTTTGGTCTTTTAAAGCAGTGATATAACAATGGAGCATTTATATTATCATGAACAAAAAAAGTATTTACATCAAAATTAGGATTTATTTGCAGAAAATTTTCTAAAGCAGATACATAAAAATTTTCTAATATTATATCTATAATTGAGTATTTATATTTTTTTTGATTCATTGTTAAAGTATATTTTTCAAAGATATTTAAATTTGTTTTTTTCTGTAAAAAAATTATTAGAATTTTTTCTATATATTCGGATTGTTCTTTTTTAATATTTGTCGGAAGTTTATAAAGACTTTGTAATAATACATAAGTCAATAATTCCTTTTGATTTCTTGGGTCAACCCAGTCAAAATTAAATTTGGTATGCTTTAGTATTTCATAAGCTTTTTTGATCTTCCAACTCTGTAATAATCTTATAAACTCTAAATGAACATTTACATTTTTATCAATTTGTAATTCTTGCAATAAATTATCATCCTCAGTAATTATATTGACATTGTTAATATAATCATCACTTGTAAAATCATTAGAACTGTTTATTTTTTCTTCAGAATCATTTAAATTGTTAGATGTATTATTTAAGTCTTCACTTTCTTGAATATTCTTTTCAATTTCATTTTCATCTGTTTTTATTGTGCTTGAATTGATATTTATTTTTGAGAAATTTTGCTTCTCTGCTTGATCTATATCTTCATCAGGATTTTCATCTTTATTCTTTGTTTGTTCAATTTCATTTTCTTGACTTTTATTTTTTAAAGCATCTATAATTTCTGTTGATACTTGTTCATTACTATTTTCAATATTTTTTAAAATTTGTTGCAAATCTTTATCAGATATTTCTTTAGCTTTACCAACATTTAATGCTCCTATAGATTCAGAATTTACTTTCTTTCTTCTTTTTTTTTTCTTCTTAGTATCGTTTGAACATCCAAATAAACTGAATAAATTAAATAGTAAAAATGAAATGAAGAAAAATTTGAAAATAAAATATTTTAAGATATTTCTTAAATCAAGCATTTTTAATAAGAAAGGATTCATCATAATAATAATTTTTATTTAAAACACAACTTTTATAGAATCATAATATATTTAATTTAAATGAAGCTATAATTATATCAAATCTAAACATATTAATTTTTTGCTTATATAATATTCATTTATGATCAAGCAAATAATTTTGAGAAAAAAATATATTATAATTGTATTAAATTATAATTGTTAGATAAAATTTTTAATCATCAATCTCAACAAAGCAAAGGTTATAAGGTATTTTGATTATGCTCAGATAATTAATGGAGCTTTTTCAAAATATTGTTCTTATAAAGGACACTTTGAATTTTTAATATTTATTTTCTTTTTAATTCTAAAATATAAATATTAATCAATATAAATTAGATTTCATTTTATTTTAAATGCCCTGTTTCCCTTTGAATAAAATTTAATAATTCAAAGATTGAATATATAATTAAGAAGTTTATCTAAACAAACTTTTTTTGATTCTTATTTTTTTCTATTAATTCAATTTGCATTTATAAAGCAAATTGAATGTAAATGTATTTTCTTATAATTGACAAAAATATTCTAAGGAAATGTAATAAAATAACTTGGATAATATGATATTAGTGTTATATTTAGGTATGACACAAAAAGAAAAAGAGCTTACAAAAATTCGAAACAAATATTTATCAATAAAAAGTTGTTTAAGCGAGAAAGGACGTCGTT
>JAAGZN010000079.1 GCA_024206165.1 Bacteroidota bacterium | reverse complement strand
TTCAGAAATAGGGTGTTTCAGAAATAGGGTGTTTCGGAAATAGGGTGTTTGGAAATAGGGTGTTTTAAAAATAGGGTGTTTAGAAATAGGGTGTTTCAGAAATAGGGTGTTTCAGAAATAGGGTGTTTCAGAAATAGGGTGTTTCGGTAATAGGGTGTGTGGGAAGTAGGAGTAGAAAAAAAAGGGGGTTTAGAAATAGGGGGTTTCAGAAATAGGGGTTTTCAGAAATAGGGTGTTTTAGATATAGGGTGTTTCAGAAATTGGGTGTTTCGGAAATAGGGTGTTTTAGAAATAGGGTGTTTCAGAAATAGGGTATTTGGAAATATGGTGTTTCAGAAATAGGGTGTTTGGAAATTGGGTGTTTCAGAAATAGGGTGCTTCAGTAATAGGGTGTTTCAAAAATAGGGTGTTTCAGAAATAGGGTGTTTCGGAAATAGGGTGTTTGGAAATAGGGTGTTTCAGAAATAGGGGGTTTAGAAATAGGGGGTTTCAGAAATAGGGTGTTTCAGAAATAGGGGGTTTCAGATATAGGGGGTTTCAGAAATTGGGTGTTTCGG
>JAAGZN010000078.1 GCA_024206165.1 Bacteroidota bacterium | reverse complement strand
CCGATGTAATAATAAGTTCTACGCTGTTCCAGCCTATTAATGCTTCCTGAACAGTTATGACTAGACGACAACCCTTCTGGAAACCTTTTATTTGGGGCAAATTTTGACCAAAAACCATGCGCTAACCATCAGGCTTGTTTCCAAATTTTGCCTGATTTTCAAGGAAAATATCATTGGTTGTTTTGTGCATTTTCCAAGGCTATTATAGCCTATTAATGCTTCCTGAACAGTTATGACTAGACTACAAGCCTTCTTGAAACCATCTATTTGGGGCAAATTTTGACCAAAAACCATGGGCTAACCATCAGGCTTTTTTCTAATTTTTGCCTGATTTTGGAGGAATATTTTTGGATGATTTAATGGGTTTTCTAAGGCTAATATATCCTAATAATGCACCATGAACTGTCCTGGGTAGATTAAAAGCCTATTTGGAACAATTTCTGTTTGGCCAATTTCAACCAACAACCATGGGCTAACCATAAGGCTTTTTTGCAATTTTCGCCTGATTTCCAAGAAATATTATGGGATGATTTCATGGGTTTTCTAAGCTTATTATAGCCTAATAATGCTCCCTGAACTGTCCTGAGTAGATTAAAAGCCTATTTGGAACGATTTCTGTTGGACCAATCTTCACCGAAAACCAAGGGCTAACCATCAGGCTTTTTTCCAATTTTTGCCTGATTTTCGAGGAGTATTTTTGGATGATTTCATGGGTTTTCTAAGCTTATTATAGCCAAATAATGCTCCCTGAACTGTCCTGAGTAGATTAAAAGCCTATTTGGGACGATTTCTGTTGGACCAATCTTCACCAAAAGCCAT
>JAAGZN010000077.1 GCA_024206165.1 Bacteroidota bacterium | reverse complement strand
GAGGGAACCCCAAATATTCAAACAGAATTACCAATTACCCTAAAAGAAGGAGAAATAGATGATTCAAATTCTTCTGAAGGAGATCAAAACATTAATGATAATTCAAAAAAAATAGAACAAAATATTAATGATGCTTATAATTATTTACAAAAAGGCAATTTTAAAAAGACCAAAAAATCTTTTAATGATGCTATTTCTTGTTTATCTAAAGATAAAATAAAAGAAAAAAAAGATTTAGAATTACAAAAAAAACATACTACCCTGATTAAATTAATTGCTCAATGTGATTATTATGCAAATATTAGCAAAAACAGATGGTTTTGTAATCCAAGTGGTACAGATTGGAATCCTGCTTTAAAAAAATTGAAAGAAGCAAGAATATTAGCTCAAGAAATACTAAAAAATAAAGAGATTTTGCCTAAAGAATTAAAACTGACTTTGAAAGAAGAAATAAGAGAAGGAGGTTCATTTGATTTGATTAAAAAAGAATTAAAAAGCAGACTGAGAGGTACTCGTATAAAAAGAGGTTTCGGAGCAGTATTAGCTGTAGTAGCAATTGCTGGATTAATTTTTCTTGAATATCAATGTGGCGGTGGACACCATCATGTAGATTTGGGAGCTGGAGGAGCAATAATTTCAAATCATCATTTAAATAATGGTTTACTTTTATATCCAAACTGTGGAATTAATCCTATTAATGCTCCTATTTTTTATGATCTCAGTTGGGGCTATATTCCTTCAAATAAAAATTATCAAAAAAATAATTACAAAAATAAAAATAATAAACTTGAAATAGGTAATCTACTTAACTATCATCAATTCAAATTAACACAAAATAAGTAGTAATCAATTCAAAAATAAAAGCAAGGATTTTTTTTAATTTTAATTAAGTATTAAATTCTAATATAAACTATTTTAATACTTAAAAAGATGCAAAGATTAGAAAAAGATTCTTTAGGCAATGTTTTAGTTCCTTCAGATGTTTATTATGGATCTCAAACTCAAAGAGCTATAAATAATTTTCCTATTTCGGGATTACAATTACAAAAAAAATTTATAGAGTCTCAAGCAATCATAAAATTAGCAGCTGCAAAAGTAAATATTAAATTAAAACATCTCAATCCCAAAATAGGTAATGCTATAATTAAAGCTAGTCAAGAGATTTTAAATGGGAAATTATTGAATAATTTTTTAGTCGATGTATATCAAGCAGGAGCTGGTACTTCCCAAAATATGAATATGAATGAAGTATTAGCAAATAGAGCTTTAGAGATTTTAAAGGAAAAGAGAGGAAATTATAAAATTATACATCCAAATGATCATGTAAATATGTCTCAATCTACCAATGATACTATTCCTACGGCAATTCATATTTCATGTTTTAGATTATCATTAGAATTAAAAAAAGAATTATCATCTCTATATAGTGTTTGTAAGCAAACAAAACTATAGTTAAAAGTTACAATTTAAATTCATGTATATATCACAAAAGAAGTAGTCAGCTTATAAAAACACAAAATATACCAAAAACATACCTATCGAATAATAAGTCAATTCCT
>JAAGZN010000012.1 GCA_024206165.1 Bacteroidota bacterium | reverse complement strand
GGATAAGGAATTGACTTATTATTCGATAGGTATATTTTTGGTATATTTTGTGTTTTTATAAGCTGACTACTTCTTTTGTGATATATACATGAATTTAAATTGTAACTTTTAACTATAGTTTTGTTTGCTTACAAACACTATGTAGAAGATTTTAAGGAAGAAAAAATAAAACTCATTCATATTATTGATAGAAATAAAATTTGCAAAGTTATTTCAAATAAAGAAGAGACTGAGTTTATTTTAAAAGACTATTCTAAAATGCTTTATAAAAATTTTTATTTGAAACCTATTTATATTGATAATAATTTAAAATTATACTTGCACAATTCAATTAGGGAGATATGTGAAATTATTTTCAATAATAGTTTTATTATTTTAAGAATGAAAGAAATAGATATTGAATACTTTTTTAACGAATTAATGAATAAAGGTATTAAAAATATTATTAATAATAAGGATTTCTTTATTTTTAAAAAACATATCATAAACTCAAAAGTTCATAGAAATCTTTCTAAATCTTTAAGACATTTTATTAATGAATTATTAATTTCATTTGAAGATAGTGATTATAAAAAAATCGATAATAAAAAATCAAAATTGTTGAATAAATTAAAAAATAACTTTGATATCATTTAGAATAGCTAATATTTTATTAACTCTGGTTTATTTTTCAAAATACTTTCAATATTTTCCATAATATCTTCATCAATTTTATGATATACTTCGATAGACTTTCAATTTTCTTCAAGTTGAGATATTTTACTTGCTCCTAATATAACGCTGCTCACATATTTATTTTTTAAACACCAAGCAATAGCTAACTGTGCCATAGTACATCCAATTTTTTCAGCTACTTTTTCCATTTTAATCACTTTTCTAATATTTTCCTTTGCTTCATCTGAGAAAAATCTAGAGTGCAATTTTTCATAACCTTTTAAATTAGCTCGACTATCTTTTGGAATTATATTACTATTATATTTACCAGTTAATAGGCCACTAGCCAAAGGAGACCAAATTGTTGTTCCTAAACCAATATCTTTAAAAATTCTTAAATAATCATGTTCAAGTTTTTTCCTTTCAAACATATTATATTGAGGTTGTTCCATAGTAGGAGGGATGAGATTATTTTGTCGCGCTACGATATGAGCCATAGCGATTTCATGAGAAGACCATTCAGAAGTTCCCCAATACATAACTTTACCTTGTTGAATAAGATTATGCATAGCCCAAACAGTTTCTTCAATTGGAGTAGTCTGTTCAGGTCTATGGCAAAAATATAAATCTAAATAATCTACATTCAATCTTTTGAGTGCAGCATGACAAGCATCAAAAACATGTTTTCTTGATATGCCCTTTTGTGTAGGTTTATCTCCGCCCCAATAAACTTTACTTGAAACACAATAAGTATCTCTAGGAAACTTTAATGATTTTAAAGCATCTCCCATGATTTTTTCTGAAAGCCCTTTTTCATAAGCTTCAGCATTATCAAAAAAATTAATTCCAGAATCATAGCATTTAGTCAAAAGCTTCTTTGCTAGTGAAACATCTACTTTAGTTCCAAAAGTTACCCATGAGCCATAAGATAGGGCACTTATTTTTAAACCTGATTTTCCTAGGTTTCTGTATTCCATGATTTTTTTTATCCAATTTAATATTGAAAATTTATTCAATAATTAAATTATTATTTATTTATTTGATATTTTACTTGTACCAAACCACTAGAATAATTTTGAGATGAAATAAACTTACATGGTAATTCTTTATTAATATTGAAAAGTTCTATTCCTGATCCTAATAAAATAGGAATTATTGAAATGATCATTTCATCGATAATATTTAATCTTAAAAATTGATTTATAGTTTCTGCACCATCTATCCAAATATGTTTACTTTTTTTTGAATGAAGTTGATTAATTAAAATACTAATATCTCCAGCATACAATTCAGCTTCATCAATAACTTGTTTTAAAGTATTGCTTAAAACAATCAATTTTTCCCCAGTATAAGGCCATTTTTTAGTATTATAAGCTTTAACGGCTACATCATAGGTTTTGCGACCTAAAATTATTGTATCAACATTGGATAGATATTTTTTAAATCCATAGTCTGTATCATATCCTCCCACGCAATTCAACCAATCAGTATCATGATTTTTTTTTGCTATAAATCCATCAATACTCATAGCAATATAAATTGATATTTTAGGCCTATCTTTTTTATTCATTTTAAAAATTTATAATTCTCCTTCTTTTAATTTATCTGCATTATCAGCAAGTCTCAAAGCTTCCAAAATATTTCCAATATCACCATCCATAATAGCAGGAAGAGTATGAGTAGTAAAATTAATTCTATGATCAGTAACTCTACCTTGAGGATAATTATAAGTTCTTATTTTTTCAGATCGATCGCCAGTTCTAACCATAGATTTTCTTTCAGAACCCATAGCTTCTTGTTGTTTTTTAAGCTCAATCTCATAAAGTCTAGCTTTTAAAACCTTTAAAGCCTTATCAAAATTTTTTAATTGAGATTTCTCATCTTGACAAGAAACAACTATTCCAGTAGGAATATGAGTAAGTCTCACAGCAGAATAAGTAGTATTAACCGATTGTCCACCAGGTCCAGAAGAACAAAAAGTATCCTTACGAATATCATTCATATCTAAATTAATCTCTACATCCTCAGCTTCAGGAAGAGCAATAACACTGGCAGCAGAAGTATGAACTCTGCCTTGAGTTTCAGTCGCAGGTATTCTTTGAACTCTATGAACTCCAGATTCATATTTCATTTTCCCATATACTTCATCACCACTAATAGAGCTAATTATCTCTTTATAACCTCCTGAAGAACTTTCTGTAAAAGTCAAAACCTCAAATTTCCATTTAGATTTCTCTGCAAATCTTTTATACATTCTAAATAAATCTCCTGCAAAAATCCCTGCTTCATCTCCACCTGAGCCTGCTCTTATTTCTATTACTATATTTTTATTGTCATTTGGGTCTTTAGGAATTAATAATTGTTTTATCTTTTGTTCAATAATTTCTTTATCTTTTTCAAGAGAATTTATCTCTTCTTTTGCTAAATCTTTAAATTCTTGATCTTTTTCTTTTTTTAAAACTTCTTTAGAACCATCTAAGTCATTTAATAGCTTTTTATATTTTTCATATTCTTCAACTATAACTCCTAAATCTTTATATTCTTTTGAAAGCTTTTTATATTTTTTCATATCAGAAAGCACTTCTGAATTGCTTATCAATGATTCAACTTCTTTATATCTTTGTTTTATTAATTCTAATTTATCTATTAGCATACTTTTCTTTTTTGCCTAATTTATAAATTTTATATGTAAATAACTATTTTTGATATTATACTACTTTTTTTGAAGAATATCTGATAATGGATCTTTTCTGTATGAAAATAACCGGTTTTAGATACATCTAGATATATCTCAAATCTAGTATTTTAGATATTAAAAAATTAAATTTTTTGTTATACGCAAATATATGTTTATATTTGGGTTAGGTTTAAAGATAATTTAACTAAAATGAGTATAACGAAACTAAATTGTCGGTTAAAAAATATAAATATGGATATTCCATATTTATGCTCTTATTTAGTAAACTCTTTTATATCTGCAGATATACCCCATCATCATCATTTAAATCATCATCACTTATAAAATCTTTTTTCTTTTAAACAAAAGAATTTATCAATTATTATTTATATTTTATTATTAATCATTTTGTCATCTAAATTTTTTGGAGATTGGTTTATTGAAATTATCAATGAGTAATACTTATAATTTTTCAATCATCAAATTCTATCTTTTATATTGACAAAAATTTAAAATTTACGAAAATGAATTATTATATATTTGGAATCGGATTATCTGCTATAGCGCTTTTTTCTTTGTATTTAGGTATAAAATCAAACTCAAAATCGAATAAAAATAACGATTTTTTTTTAGGAGGCAGAAATTTAGGAATTATTTCTTTAACACTAACGCTGTTAGCTACTCAACTAGGAGGAGGGTCAATGCTTGGAGGATCTAACGCTGCTATTAAAGCTGGACCATTTGCTTTAGGATATTCTCTAGGGCAAGCTTTAGGATTTATAGTACTTGGATTAGGTATTGGGTCAGGATTGAGAAAGCTTAATATTGTAACTACTTCTGAAATCTTTGAAAAAAAATATAATTCACCTATACTCAGAAAATTTACTGGATTAATCTCAATTATTTCTTTAACAGGAATTTTAATTGCAATGGCTGTAGCTTCAAAAAATTTTATTAGATCTATTGGATTTGATAATGAATTTTTATTTTTAGGATTTTGGTTGGTTTTGATTATCTATACTGTTTATGGTGGATTTAGTGCAGTTGTAAAGACAGATATCTTTCAAGCTATCGTATTAATGTTTATCTTAACATTGACTTTCGCTTATTCTATGTATGCTAATCCAGGCATTTTAACTAAGGTTATTTGTGATTTTTCATGGACAGATTCAATAAACTTTAGTAAAAATAAATTTTTAGGATGGATATTATTACCATTCTTATTTACTTTTGTAGAACAAGATATAGGTCAAAGATGCTTTGCAGCCAAAACACCTAAGATAGCTAATATTTCAAATATTTTAGCAGCAGCTCTTCTAATTTTATTTGCAATGATTCCTGTATTTTTTGGAATGGCTGCAAACACATTTAAAATTCCTTTTGAAGGTAATCCTTTTATGAATTCAATTATTAATTTAACAAATCCTGTTATTTCAGGCTTAGCAGGTTGTGCTGTCTTAGCAGCAATTATTTCTACAGCAGATTCCATATTAATTGCAATAACATCAAATATTTGTCAAGATTTTACTTTTTTTAGATCTCGAAACAATACTTATTTGGCAAAAATAATAACATCCATAGTTTGTTTAATAGCTATTGGAACTTCTTATTTATCAGATAGTATTTTTTCGATTTTAGTCAAAAGTTATGAAATATCAGTTTATTGCATGATCATACCTGTTTTATTCTCTATTTTTGATAATAAAAATAAATATTCATCTTCATATTGTGCTTGGGGTTCTGTTATATTTGGATTAATTGGTTTTTTTCTTTTTAGAGTTGTTTCTTCTCCTTTTGGTAAAGAAATTAGTTCAATAATATTATCTCTAATTGGATATATTTTAGGATATTTATTAAATAAAAAGTTGATTTCAATTAAATAATATCAAACAAAAAATAAATGAAGTAATGTCATTTATAAAATTAAATGGCATTACTTTAATTGTTAAACATCTTGTATTTCAATAATATCTTTATAAGGGAAATATTCAAAATATTTAGTATTTACCACTTTAAGAGGTCCTTTATTACAAGTTTTTTTAACATAAATTCTATTTTTCTCCATCCAAATTTTAACATTTGAAATACTTTTGGATCCTTTAAAAATTTTTAAAATATTTAAGATGAAAGTTTCTTTTGTAGTATTTGGTAGTTTTATATAAAAATCTTTTTCCATATTTAAATTTATATTTTCTTTTGATATTTGTTTAATATTAAGCTCATTTATTGCCTGTTCTAATATTGCTCTCATAGAATATATATTTTCAGATTTTAAATTGGTTTCAGCCTTATTAAAGAAATCTTCATAAGTTTGAATTTTTGTATTAAATTTTTCTAAATTCGATTTAATTTTGAAATTAATTCTTTGAATAGAATTATATTGGTACTCAGTTAAAAACCATCCTTCTTCTCCGTTTTGGTTAACTATTTTAAAAACTTTATTAGAATCTTTGATATTTCTATTCAAGCTAATTATTTGATTTTTCAAATTCATATCTTTCAATTCTTCCAATAAAGACTTAGCCAAACTATTTTCTTTTTTATTAGTAAGAAGACAAAAAACTCTTTTAGTATAACAGAATAATATTCCTATAATTGTTGGAAAAATTATTTGATATATTAAAATATAACTAGCATCAAAACCAAATGGACTTATTGGTCCTATATAGTGTCAGATAGAAAACACCTAAATTTCTGTATTTTAGCATCAAATTTTTATTATCAAAATAGGTTTTCTTATTTTATCTCAACCTATTTTATTAGTGATAGATGCCGATTGTGTTTTTTTTTATAATATATTATAACATATCATTAAATGCTTCGTTTTTGGGCATAATAATAACATAATTTTTTAAAGATTTTTTTAGGCACTTTGTTTTAGAGTTATATCACTTCTTTGTTTTTTTCTTAATATTGTTTGACCTATTTTATGAAGATTATACGCTATACAAGCTAGACCTACATAACGATTAAAATT
>JAAGZN010000011.1 GCA_024206165.1 Bacteroidota bacterium | reverse complement strand
TTTATCTCCAAGTCCTTAGTTAGTTAGGTTACGTCTAAGCCTATGCAAGTCACTAACCCTTTTGATATATGATAGTTTGAGAACTGATACCAAGTCACTTTATCGCTACTAGAGTTTAAAATGAAAGCCAAAAACAAAATATCTTCCTTCCTTCCCCTCAGAACAATGTTGTTTGAGAATGACGCAGCTTGGACTGCATCTTGTACTTTACATAGTTCGGCTCAAACATCCTTCTTGGCAAAACCTAGTGTTGCTTCAATCATCCTCACTTTAGCACATAATTAATTCAAAAAACAAAATATATTCAAGCTCTCTCCTCTCAGATGAATGTTGTTTGAAAATAACGCAATTCCTCACTCTATTTTGTTCCTGTCAAGCCCAAACTTCTTACTTGGTGAAATGCAACATTGTTTGAAGGGGGAAGGGAGAGGGGAAGGAGTCTTAGATTTTTTAGAGTAGTTGTTGAAAAGTGGTGGAACGCCTTTTAAGTTTACTGCTGCACTACCATTGCTAATATCAACACACATATAGTATAGCTTTCAATCCTCGAATCAACATATAATCTTGCTAACGACTATTCAGAAGCAAAAGTGTATTTTGAAAAAGCCTTGGTGATGAAGTTTGTAGATATTTATTCATTCTTCTGATTTCCTCTTGTAAAACAACCTACTTTTAAGAGTTTTGCATGGTTAGTTTGCTATCGATATTTTTATCAACATGAGGCAAAGTCGACTCCTTTCTCCTGATCCTGGCCTATTAGTCAAACTAAAGCCAGTGCACTCAGGAACTATAATTCAAAGGTAATCTCTTTGTAAACATGAAGTCTAAGGTATTCAATTAAACTGGAATTAAACATATTCGCTTACCTGTCTGTTCTTGAACTCGATTTAACCTCCTGAACAAATCAGTTTCATTCGGCATGCAGTGTTTCATCTTTCATTGGCCAACTGAAATCAAATGATCCTCACTATAACTGATTTCGATACAAATGCAACAGTTTAATCAGCAGAAAGATATTTGAGTT
>JAAGZN010000076.1 GCA_024206165.1 Bacteroidota bacterium | reverse complement strand
TCTCTAGCCTTAAAGTGCCCCTGACACGAAAATTTTTATCAGCGGTATAGCATGAAAAAATGGCGAGGATTTCAAAAATCACATTTTTAATTTCATTGAAAGGGGGCTTCCTTCCCATTTGGGGGGTCAAAGCCCGAAATTTTAGCTTTAAAAATGGCAAGAGGTCTGGGGACGAAACTACGTAAAGAGCAGAAACTGATTTTTTGACAACAACAACTGCACATGTTGATTAGCGCCTTTTTCTTTGCAAGACTTTTGCACGAATATGTGATCTTTTGCTAAAAAATCAGACCAAAGCTCTGGATGCGATTCTATCAAAGAAGTAAATTGTAATGAGAAGGAAATGGTTTTGACGGTGTTTATAGACCGTACGAAAATGAGCCACTGTGGAAGCTGTAGCAGGTAGAAGACAACAGCAAGAAGACAGAGAGGCTCGATCCAAGACGGCCTAGCTTTACGAGCGATCTCAGCAAGATTTGAGGGTGAAAAATTGGCACTTTCGTTCTCAGCGTGCTTTTATTGATCTA
>JAAGZN010000075.1 GCA_024206165.1 Bacteroidota bacterium | reverse complement strand
CTTATATAAATGAGTATACATATAGATTTAATAGACATTTTATGAAGGAAAATATATTTGAAAATCTTTTGACAAGAATGCTCAAACATGAACCTAGAAATTATAAGTCTTTTATAGGTAGCTAAGAGACTCATTCAGAAACATTTTTTGCAGAATAATGAGATTACAAAAATAGTATTATTAAATGATAATTTAAGAAAATGTGCCTTTAAGACTGGTTTAATGATTTTTAATAATAATTTTTTACAAGAAACATCTATAAATTTGAAATTGCCAAAAAAACAAATAATTACATTTTATAATTTTTTAATTAGAAACAGAAACAAATATTGGATAAAAAAAATAGAAAAAAATCCAAACTCTTTTGTAGTTGCTGGTTGCGGACATGCAACATGGGGCGATGATAGTCTTTTTAATCTATTAAAACAAAAAGGATATAAAATAACTCATGTCCTTGGAGAAGAAACTTTACAAAAATATGAAAAGCTAATAAATGAAAGTAATGATTATAATAAAATCAATCAATTATGTAAAGAAGCAATAGATATAATACCTTATAACCCATATTATAATGCTCTCTTATATAAAATTGCAGCTGATAGATTAGAAACTATATTAAATCTAAATCCAAAAGATCATCTCAAAGAAATAGGAAATCAAATTAATACTAATTTCAAAAAATCTTTAGAAAAATTTAATAAAGCCTCAAAAGTTGGATATAAAATCGAATATACAAAGAAAGAATGTAATGATTATATTTTATCAATAAATAAAAAATTATCTAAAAATTAAAAATAATTATTCAGCTTCCATATTATAAATATATAAACTCCAAAATGGTAATATATAAAAATAATACAAACATTAATAGATAATATCATTTTATTAGATATTTGTAAATTTAAATAAATATTCGTATCTTTATATTCAATTAATTTTAAAATTAAAATATTAATTTTATGCGAAAAATGAATAGTCTTATAAAAATATTATTATCACTTCTTATTACAATTTCAGCATTTAAAAATATACATGCTAAAAATGAACAGATAAACAAAAAGGACAACATGACTTCTTCTAATATAAATGACTTATTTACATTTAAAGATCAAGATATTAATATAAATGATCAACAAAGTAATCAATCATATAAATCACCATTAAATAAAAAATCAAAATGGCAAGGATGGTATTTTTCAACAGATATTGGTTTTCACTTTGCATCTTTTCCTGATGTTAAGTGGGATGAAGTTAATATCAATACTAACTATGGAGACAAAAGCTATGGCAAATTTTGGGGACAGCTTGGTTTAATGGGTTCTCCTTATGGATTTACTTATACAAGAGTATTTGCTAAAAATTGGTTTTGGAACATTAAATCAATATGGACAATATTTTATCCAGATTCAAGATGGACTGAAAAAGGGAAACAAGATATTACTCTTTCTTTTATTCCTATAATTGGACAATATATGAAAGCTGGAAAACTAAATCCTGCCTTAACGATGTTTTTAATACCAATGGTATATTTTGATATTGGCTATATAACTGATCAGAATATAAGCTTTTCCATAGGTTCTGTTTATTTATGGGGATTATCTCCTACTGTTAGATTTCCATTATTTAAAAAATTATCTATGGAAATAAGAACAACAATCTTTTTAGATAGAGTTATAAATGGGTTAGGCTTTCATAATCTTCTCTTCAGTTTTGGTTTAAATTATAAATTTTAATCTTTTAATAATTATAAATATACATAAATAGCATCCTGCAGATGCAGAAGTAACAATTCTCTTTAAAAAAATATTTATATAAAAAACTAACCTATTATTTGCTCGGATTTTCTATTTTGCCTTCTTCTGTATATAATAAATGATATAGTTCTGCAGAGTTTTTTATTTCGGTATTATTTATAATTGAATTTTGGCATTGTTAATTTCGTATAGTTTGATTAAATTTATATATTAAACCAAAAATTATATAAATGAAAGAATGTCCAAAATGTAAATCATCTACATATACAAAGGATGGCCTAGTATTGAAAAAACAAAGATACAAAT
>JAAGZN010000074.1 GCA_024206165.1 Bacteroidota bacterium | reverse complement strand
CGCCTATTGTCAAGAAAATCCTTTTTTGTTCATTAATGACAATGAGTAATCTTAAGAGTTGTAGTTTGCATATATGGTTTTTTATTCTGTTTAGAATTATGATGATGAAGCATTCAAAACTGTGTCAGCTGGGAGTTGAAACCAGATCGATTGCTTGGAAGGCAACCATGCTAGCCGCTACACCACTGACACTTGTTGTTAAATAATGAGTTGTAGTTTGCATATATGGTTTTTTATTCTGTTTGGAGTTTTGATGAGGAAGCATTCAAAACTGTGTCAGCCAGGAGTTGAACCCGGATCGATTGCTTGGAAGGCAACCATGCTAGCCGCTACACCACTGACATTTGTTGTTAAATAATGAGCTGTAGTTTTCATATATGGTGTTTAATTCTGTTTTGAGTTTTGATGATGAAGCATTCAAAACTGTGTTAGCCGGGAGTTGAATCCGGATCGATTGTTTGGAAGGCAACCAGGCTAGCCGCTACACCTCTGACACTAGATGTTCAATAATGAGTTGTAGTTTG
>JAAGZN010000073.1 GCA_024206165.1 Bacteroidota bacterium | reverse complement strand
TCCATGGGAATAGCAAAGAACTTATTACACCGAGGGTTTTTTATAAATCCCTATGAAACTTGAAGAAAAATTTTGCCCCGCAATAAGAGTTCACCTTACGCCTTTCGCATGGAAAGAAACGATTCTCTTTGCTCTATAACGTTGTAAACTTACGTATTACATCAGTTCTGTCCATGGGAACAGCTTAGAACTTATTACAACGAGGGTTTTTTATAGTTCCCCATGAAACTTAGTGAGAACTTAGCCCCGCAATAAGAGTTCACCTCAATTTTTTATAAACTACGCATTTCCCATTGAATAAAACAATTCTGTTTGCTCTAAAACGTTGTAAACAAGCGTATAACAACAGTTCTTTCCATGGGAAAGGCGTAGAACTTTTTACGTCCAGGGTTTCTTATTATTCCCCATGAAACTTAGTGAAAACTTAGCCCCGTAATAAGAGTTCACCTCAATTTCTTTTAAACTACGCATTTCCCATTGAATAAAACGGTTCTGTTAGCTCTAAAACGTTGTAAACAAACGTATTACAACAGTTTTGTCC
>JAAGZN010000072.1 GCA_024206165.1 Bacteroidota bacterium | reverse complement strand
ATGTATAGAAAAAGTCAATATAAAAAATTTTTCGCCATTAAAAAAGGGTTATAAAGATAAAAAAGAAGTATGTGATCTAAATCCTAAATATGAAATTATTTCTGAAAAAGAAATGATAGGTATTTTATTTTGGTTATATGAATTTGCTTATAATTATAAAATAGGGGGAAAAAAACCAAGTGAATATGATCAATCATTAAATTTGAATATCCAAAATGTTTTTAAAAAAGTACATGAAATCTATATTTCTAAAAGCCAAGTTATTAAACTTATGAATAACTTTAAAATCTCATATTGGCAAATTTTAGGATTATTAGATATGTATTTTATTAATAGTAAAGTTTTTCTAAAAGATTATGAAAATGATGATCCATGTGTTTTTATAACTGCCTATAAAAACAGCAGGTTTTGGTACGAATTTGATCCATATAGGAAAATGCTATTTTATTATATCATGAATAAATTAAATAATAATCCTAAGGAAGGGTATGGTAAATTTACTCCGTTATTAGTAGAATTTAAAGATGCTAAATTTACTAAAGATGAATTAAATTCATTTAAAATTGGAAATCCTACTATGTATAACTGGTCGGAATCAAAAGTTTTATATGATATTTTTAGAAATAATAGTTGGGCAGATAATATACATTTAGAAAATTGGTTTTTTAATAAATACTAACACATTGGTAGTTATCAATTTATGGCTTAAATAAGAAGTATAGGTATATTTAGATTTTTTAAATATTAAAATTATTTACTAACTCAATGGGGCCGCTGCAAAAGTCTTTATTGATATAAAAAATTGTTGATTACAGCTTTAGTTTGTTATATTGCATCTAAAATTTAATTGATCTGATATGAATTTATATAATAAATTAGTTAGTCATCCTTATATTTTCTTGAGAATTACAGGTATGAGCCTCATAAGCGTTAACTTAATTATGAATAGATAAATATATTTCTTAAATTTAATTGAATAAATTTTTAAATATATTTATATGGAAGAACTATCTATTTTAGAAGAAAATTAGAATGTCATACTCAATTTATTGCCTGGAAATTGGAAAGAATTAGCTAGAATAGAAGGAGCAGTAATACGAAAGCCAAAAAGTTATAAAAATCTAGAGGATTTATTAAGAATGTTCTTTATTCATGCAGCTCAAGGGTATTCTTTAAGAGAAACTACATCCAACATAAAAGCTATCAAATATAGCTTTTATGTTGGATGTAGGATTGTTGAAAAATTTAAAAAAAAATCAGAAAATTGGTTAAAAAAAATGTGTCTAAGTTTATTGGAAGAATCAGGAGTAAATCCGATATTAAATACAAAAGGAAAACGAATAAGATTATTTGATGGAAGTTATATAAAAGAGCCAAGAAAAACAGGAAGTACTTGGCCCTTATATTTGGCATTGCTACCTAATTATAGATAAATAATTATTTCTTTTAGCAATTAATAGCCTTATAGAATATTCTAGCATTTTTACACATTTACTATAACACTTAGATTTTCTTCTCATTCTAGCTAAATAATGTCGGAATAAACT
>JAAGZN010000071.1 GCA_024206165.1 Bacteroidota bacterium | reverse complement strand
TAAACCGAGCTATGCAATAAAAATGGCAATAATAACAGGAATCGTTAATTTAAAAAATGGATTTTAAAAAAGATACTTCATGAGAGGAAACCTTTTTTATAACTTTTTATAGGTAGGCCAGACTTTTGCAGCGCCTCCAAAATAGTTATGATTTTTATACATTTTAGATTATTAGATCCTTCACTACGTTCACAGGATGACAAATATTATTTTTTTAACATTACGTCATCTATCATGATAAATATATAACTTTTTGCTTTATAATTTCCATCATCACAAATGTAACATTTTACATTTTAAATGAGAAATTTAAAGGACTGAAGTCATTTCTCATACAAAAAATGAGGGCTTTTACCATATTTGAGACAGTAAATAATTTTAAAAATATATTCTAACTTCAAAATTGAATGATTTAAGATATTTTTAAAATTGATTTATCTATCAAACTATAAACTTATTTTCATTATCTATTTCTTCTAGCTCTACTTCTTGTTCATCATAAGTTCTAGTTTTATTACAACACAATTTTTTTAAAATACAAGCAATAAATCTTTTAAATAATATTTTAGGACATAATGTAAAGCATGAACATAAAATTATTATCAATGAAACTAAAACAATAGCACTAAAAATTATTAAATCTTTAAAGCAGTTTATTTCTGCATTATGTTCTTCATAATCATATTCACAAATTGCATTTTTAATTAAATCTTTAGCAAAATAAGAAATCACTCCTATTAGAGGTAAACTAACTGAACAACAAATGCAACTCTTTAATTGAAATTTTGATATTTTATTTTTACATAAGACCTTTCTTTTTGATTCTCTATAACTAATTTTTTCTGTTTCTCTGATTTTATCATCATCTTTATAATTTTTTAATTCTTTCCAAGCTTCTGGAGAAAAATGACTTCTTTTAACTTTTGATATTCTATCTATTTCTTTAATTTTAAAATAAGTGTGAGCATTAAGAATACTTCTCTCTCTAAGTATAAGTTTATTTTTTTTCCCTTCATCAGACTTTACTTGCAAATTATTAGAAATGTAATCAGATGCTTCTTTTTGTTCATTAATAATTCTATTTTCTTTAATATTAATATATTTATCTTTAATATTTGGATTTTTACTTGGTTTTGAACTTTTTGTTATATTTTCAACTTTTATTGAATTTAATTCTTCAATTTCGGGGTTAATAGTTTTATTTTCTTTTTTAGGGGTATTTTTATTACTTTGATTAATTAAAAGAAAAGAGTTTGAATTATCACTATTAGCTTTAATATTTTGTTTTTCTTCATTTTCATTAATATCCAAAAGTTGATTGGCCTTAGAATTATTTTTCTTTCTATTCATTTCATTCGAATAGTTAATTTTATTGCATCCAAATGATAAAATAAAGTTAAGAATTATAATTTTTTTAATTGATTTAGTCATATCTAATATATTTCAAGTTTAAATAACACCCGAAATTACAAATTAGATTTTTATATCCAAATTTAAATTAGTTTATCATTTGATGAGTATAACAATTTTTATTCGATTTTCTGATTATTTCAAGTTTTATTATCTAAAATATATCTTTATTTATACAATATAAATCACAAAGAAATTAGTCCCTTTTGGAGATGTAAAAATAGTAATTTTATTCTTTTGAGTTTCTAAATCTAAAATTTCCTTTATTCCATTATCTAAATATTTATATGAATAAGTACAATTATATAATCCAAAACCTTGATATCTTTTTTTATGGTTTTTATAATCATAATATTTATATTCTTTTTGACAAAATGGGCATTCAAATTTATCGCTTTTAAACACTCCTCCTAATTCAACAATTCCTTGTTTTGCATAGTGAATCCAAAATGTTCTTCCTTCAGACTTACATTCTGAGTTAGGACATTTAACAGCTATATTGAGACCTTTTGAGATTGATTTATAATTTAAATCTTCTTTATCCAAAACACTTAAATAACAACTTCTCCAAATTATTTCATTTTCTGGCATTGCTACCTAATTATAGATAAATAATTATTTCTTTTAGCAATTAATAGCCTTATAGAATATTCTAGCATTTTTACACATTTACTATAACACTTAGATTTTCTTCTCATTCTAGCTAAATAATGTCGGAATAAACT
>JAAGZN010000010.1 GCA_024206165.1 Bacteroidota bacterium | reverse complement strand
TCTGAGGAAAATATAGGGACGATTAACTAATTTATTATATAGATTCATATCAGATTAATTTAATTTTTGATGCAATATAATAATTAAAGCTTAAATCAAGGATTTTTTATATCAATAAGGACTTTTGCAGCGCCTCCATAGTCGAGATTTAAAAACTATTAAAGAATTAGCCAAAAATAAACCATTGATAAATCAAATTTTTTCTGATGGATCTAATTTAATGCACTTTGCAGTTCAGTTAGGTTTTAATGAAGTAGTTGAAGCACTAATTAATAATGATGTAAATCCAAATTTATTTAATTCAAGTGATAGTAGTCCTCTTACTATTTCAATTATTAAAAATGACACTTATATGGCAGAAAAACTTTTAAAAACAAATAAGATTAATATTTATAATTGTGATTTTAATGGATATAATTATTTTCATGTTGCTTGTTTTATGAGAAGATTAGAAATAATGGAAATAATTTTGAAATATGATAATGAAATTAATAACAATTCAATTGTATTATCAGAAACTAATGGAGATTTACCAATAGATATTTTAATTTATTCTTTAATCAAAAGTCTTAAAAAAGTAAAAATTGATAATGAATTATTAGATAATATTATAATTAAGGATGAATGTATAACAAAGATAATAAACTATGCATTCAATCGTAATATGAATTTATCTTTGCTTTCAAGAAAATGTAATATCATATTATTTAATGATAGGTCAAAAATTAGCATCAAAAATTTATTTACACAAAAGGAAATTGATGATTTTTTAAAATTTTACTAAAAATTAATAATTTCTAACTCTTTTTTATCTCAAAACTTAATTTTAAACTTTCTCCAAGTTTTATTACCTTAACCAATATTTCATGTCTATACATTAATTCTTTGAAATATGTTACATCGTTAAAGAACATTGAAAATAAAATTTGATATTCACCTTGATTAACATCTATAATGTTTACAAAACTTTCACCCTTCATAATTTTAGGATGTCTATCTAAGATATTTCTAAATCCTTGTACAAATTCTTCTACATCATCCATTTTAGATTTAGCAGAAACACTCATTTGATTAGTAAAGTTACCATAAGTATTTAAGCCTTTATTATCAATATGAGTATTAGCTAAAATAGCATTTGGAACATAGAGCTTTGTTTGTTCAGGAGTTCTGATAATTGTTGATCTCATACCAATCTCTTCAACTCTTCCTTTAATATTATCTTTGGTAACAATCATATCACCAACACTAAATGGTTTATCAATAAAAATCATAACAGAGCCAAACAGATTTTTAATAGCATCTTGAGAAGCTAGGGCTATACCCAAACTACCTAAACCAAGACTGGCTATTATAGCAGAAACATCAAAATTTAAAGCTTTTAAAATACTTAATGTACCTAAAATGATAATACATACCTTTAATACTTTTTTTAATAAAGGCAATAAGTCAGTTTGAAAATCTAATCTTTCTTCAACTACTGCTCTTCTAATAAAAAAAGAAATACCATCAACTAAACGATATAATAACAAAGAAAGACTTAAATAAAGTGATAATTTTAATATAGAAACTGTATATCTACTTACATCAATGGGCAGTTGTAAAGCAGGTCTAATAAATGTGAGCCAAATAATAATAGTAATTGCCATTGTCAAAGCTTTATTGATAGCTTTAACATGTGCCATATACCTTTCTAAGGCTAATGTATAATCTTTTAATTTTAAAAATAATTTAAATATTTGATTAAGAATAACAAATAAAACTAAATAAGAGATAATACTAAAAAGTATAGCTATTACAAAAGTGGTATATTGCCAAATAGCAATATTGTAAATATGTTTACGCCAACTTTTAGGAAAAAGCTTATAAAATTGATTTGTTTTAAATCTTGATATTTTATTATATAATCTATGAATACTATGAATAGTTTCTCTACTATATAACCATTTATCTCCAACCTTGACTAAATATATCTCGGGAATGATATGAGTAATTTTATATTTATTATATTTTTCAACAGGATCTTGATAGTCTGCAGCTTGAGGAACAGTATCGATATTAACATATATACCTTCATTGGCATAAATCTCTTTCAGTTTAACTGCATATGACTTAGCATCTCTGGTAGTTACTCCTTCATGCATAAATGCCCTTGCTGCGATATAAGGTCTGTAGTTTTCTTTTTCTAAAAATGATAAATGTGTACAGATTGTCTCATATGGATTTTTTAAGCTATAGGCATCTTTAATTTTTTTTTGATTTGCTTCTTCAGCTTTTAATATTGTAAAAAAAGACAAAAAATAAAGCAATAAAAATTTAGTAATTTTGTTTGTAGATCTATTTATCATAATATATTTCAATTATAGTTTGGTTTAATTATAATATAACAATTTTAATTTTTTTTTAAATAGCTTTTCTATAAAATATTTATTTATTTTTTGCATAATCATATTTATCGTTTATAAATCTCTTTTTCTAACTATTGTATAATCAATTTTATGTAACAAAAATTTGGCTTTACATATATTTTAAAGTACCCATAATAATTTTGAAATGCCTTCTTTTAGCTATTACTAGATTTTAAAATGAATTTAATATTTAGTTTAATTTTCGTATCTTTAAAAAATCCTAAATAATTATAAAATTATTAATTTAATATTTTCTATTTATTTTTTTATTAAATTCTATAATACATATCTCAAATTTTATTATGATAAATTTTTCATCAAAACATATTGAAAATGCTGTTTTAGAAATTTCCAAAATGCCTGGAATAGGCAAAAAGTCAGCTTTAAGGATGGTATTATTTATTTTGAAAGAACAGCCCAGTTATGCTAAAAATTTATCTAAAGTTTTAAAAACATTACGAGAAGAAACTATTTATTGTCAAGATTGTTATAATATAGCAGATAGTCCAATATGTAGTATCTGTTCAAATGTAAATAGAAATAATTCAATAATTTGTATTGTAGAAAATATACAAGATGTTTTAGCAGTAGAAAATACTAATCGTTATAATGGATTATATCATGTATTGGGAGGAGTAATATCTCCAATGGCAGGAATAGGACCTGAAGAACTCAATATTGATGCATTATTAAATAGAATGTCAAAGATAGAAGTAAAAGAAATTATATTTGCATTAAGTACAACAATAGAAGGGGACACTACAGCTTTCTATATAAAAAAGAAGATTAAGAATAAAGAGATAAAAATTAGCATAATTTCTAGAGGAGTATCAATAGGTGGTGAAATAGAATATGCAGATGAAGCAACTTTGGCTAAAAGTATCTTGTCTAGAGTGCCTTATAATATTGAATAACTAAGAAGAGTAACTGGAAAAATTTATACTGATATTCCTATAACTAATAGTAGATTATATATTAAATCTATATAATGCAATAAAAATATGATAACAATAATATCAACAACAAATAGAAATAATTCATTAACAGAAAAATTTGCTAAATATTATAGTTCTATTTTAAAATCTAAAAATATAGAAACAGAAATCCTTAAATTATCAAATCTTCCTAAAGATTCTCTTTTTAGTATTTTATATGAAAATAATGGTCAAAATATAGATTTTAATAAAATGAAAGATATTATTAAGAAGTCTGAAAAAATTGTTTTTATAATTCCAGAATATAATGGTTCTTTTCCCGGAGTCTTAAAAGTATTTATAGATGCATTAAGTTGGCCAAGTGAATTGAAAAATAAAAAATGTGCACTAATAGGAATATCTAGCGGTTATCAAGGATGTTCTGTTGGCTTAAGTCATTTTACTGATATTCTTCATTATATTGAAGCAATCGTTTTACCAATGAAATTAAAGTTTGGTGGAATTAAAAATACTGATCTTTCATATATTACAAAAAATGAAAATTTTCTTAAAGACTTGGATGAACAAATTAATAAAATAATAAAATTTTGAGAAAGATATAAGTTGATAAAAATTATAATTCTTTTAATCCATGACCTTACTCACAAAATAATATTATTTAGCTTGTAATATATCAGAATAATTTTTAATTATAAATTCTTATTAGTAAAATTGCCTCATTATATATTTACTATCAGTTTACTTAAATTTCAATTTAATTAGTATAATTATGATTATAAAAAAAATAAAAAGACATCTCATTAACTCTATATTAGTTAGTATTTTTTTTCAATGTAATGCAAATAATATTTTAAATGTAAAGTACCCAGGAAATAGGAATAAAAATATTTTTTTACAAACTAAAAAAAATGATGATTTAAAAAATAAAATTAAAAATATTTCAAAGAGTTTAAATAACAGAAATAGATCTAATATAGAGTTGGATTATTATATATATAATCTAAACAATGATGATAATATAACAGAAGTCCAAAAAGGAGTAGGAATATATATTTATAAAAGAAAAGCTCTTTATAAATGTCCTAATTGCAAAAAATATAAAAAGACACGTAGACTAAGTATTGAAGAACATTTGCCCAAATGTTTAGGTTTAAAAGGGCCTTATAAATGTAAATCATGTCCAAAAAGATTTTATGCTAGGTCCAATGCATCTAAACACGCTAAATATGCTTGCCAAGATAATGAAGGATTTACTGGATCATTAAGTATTTTTAAAATAGCCAGAATTAATGCTAGCTATATTAGAGATGAAAGTGTATGGAAAAAAATCATGAATAAAAAGAAACAAACTAATTCTGAAGCTGTTTATAATTATATAGGTATCTATGGACAAGAAAATTTAGATGTTAATAAAATTTATTATATCAAGTACATTAATAAAAAAAAGAATACATATCGTTATGTGCGCTTATAATTTAAAATCTTTCTTCTTTTAGGAGGATTAGCTTTTTTTAATCTCTCAACCAAATCCTCAGCAGGTATAGTTATACCCACAAATGCAGCTATTGCAGCACCACTCCACATCATATTTAAATTTAAATAACTTCCACTTTCCATTTTATAAGTAAAGCTAAAATCAATAATTGGTGTAGGAAAAATTATTTTATGATTTGTATTTGGTATATTATGCATTATAAGATTTGCTAAATCATAACAAAATTTATTGTCCTCAAAAGTATAAATTGGTAAAACATTTCTTGATATTATTAAGAATTCGAGCATTAATGATAAATTAAAAGATAGTTTTTTTGTAAAGAAAAATTTGTATCTCTTACCAATACCAGCACCAAGCATAGCAGTGCCATAGCAATTAAAATTAAAATGAGTTCCATATATAGTACTCCAGCTTGATTCTTCCTCATTTATTCTACTATCATATATTATTCCAATGCCAGGAGTAAAAGTAAAAATTGCTTCCTCATCCATTCTGTAAGGCATATCATTTTTGCCTTCCAGCTTTTTACCAAATAAAGGTTCAGGATGAATTGTAGTATGCATAATTAAAAGATCTAAAGATTTTGCATAAATTTTATTGCGATAAAAAAAGCTTATTACTATTATTATAAATATTTTCTTATATGTATGATATATATATTTTGATTTCAATTTATGTAACTTTATTGATATAAAATTTGTTTTGTGATTAATCACAAAATTCTTATATATTATTATAATAATTTTAAGATAATAATTATTTATTTAAAATTCAATAAAACAATTTATAACAAAATGAAAAAATCATTGAATGATGAAGTAGAAATTATATTAAAAAAAATAAAAGAAATAGGTATTAATTTACAAAAGGTTATTTATAATATACCTTCAGATATTAATGAAAATACCAAAATTATTAATCCAACAGGAGATATTACATTTAATATAGATTTAATTGCCCAAAAAGAGATAACTACCAAAATGTCTCAAATTCCTCAAATTGCTGCAATAATCTCTGAAGAAGAATTAAAACCAATAATATTAAATAAGAAAGGAAAATATATTTTAACTATTGATCCCATAGATGGATCTTCAAATGTTGAATATAATGGATCATGTGGAACAATTTTTTCATTATATAAAAGAAAATCTCAAAAAGATCAAGAACTAAGTGATAAAGATTACTTACAAAAAGGGAAAGATCAAATATTTGCAGGTTATATCTTTTATGGTTCTTCTTTAGTATTAGTTTATGCAATAGAAAAAAATATGGAGATATTTCAATATAATTATGAAAAAAAAATGTTTATTAAAATTCATGAAAACTTTAAAATTAAAAATAACTTAAAATATTATTGTATCAATGAAGGCTATTCAAATCATTTTAATGATAAAGTAAAAAATCTTTTACAAAATTTTAAAAAAGAAAATATATCACTAAGATATTCAGGAGCATTAATTGCTGATATTCATAGAATATTAATTTCAGGAGGAATATTTTTATATCCTAGCACAACAAATAAACAAGAAGGTAAACTAAGATTAATGTTTGAAAATAATCCTTTAGCATATATAATGAAGGCAGCTGGAGGAATAGCCACAGATGGTAATATCGATGTACTAGAAATATCACCAAAATCTTTACATCAAACAACTCCTATATTTATAGGAAGTAATATATCACAAAAATATAATTTGTAAAAATTCTATAAATTAAAAAATTAAACTTCCAATAATCCAAAATTATAACTAAATTTGTAAACTCTAATGATTGATTTTTTAAAAAATGAAAATTATCGATTCACTTAATATTAATAGACATGAAAAAAGGAAGAGTTTTAGTAGCAATGAGTGGAGGAGTAGATAGTTCAGTCGCAGCTATAAAATTATATGAAGAAGGTTACGAAATTGTAGGTATAACAATGAAAACATGGGATTATGCTGGATCTAAACCTATAAAAACAAAAAAAGTAATTGGATGTTGCAATTTAGATTCTATAAATGATGCAAGAGAAGTGGCTGTAAAATATGGTTTCCCTCATACTGTCTTAGATATTAAAAAAGACTTTGGGAATTTTGTTATAAATAATTTTAAAAGTGAATATTTAAAAGGCAGAACACCAAATCCATGTATTTTATGTAATACACATATCAAATGGGAAGCATTATTAAAAAAAGCAGAAATATTAGAATGCGATTATATAGCAACAGGTCATTATGCACAAGTTAGAAATGAAAATGGAAGATATATAATATCTAAAGGAATAGATACAAATAAAGATCAATCATATGCTTTATGGGGTCTGACACAAGAAAGTTTAAAGAAAACTCTGCTTCCATTAGGAAAATTTAAAAAGCCTGAAATTAAGGAATATGCAAAAGAAAAAGGTTTTGAAAGTATTGCAAAAAAATCTGAATCTTATGAAATCTGTTTTATTCCAGATAATGATTATCGAGGATTTTTAAAACATTCAGATAAAAATTTAAAAAATAGAGTTGATGGAGGAAATTTTGTTTTAGAAGATGGAAAAATTGTAGGTAAACATGAAGGATATCCCTTTTATACAGTTGGCCAGAGAAAAGGCTTAGGGCTAGCTTTTGGTTATCCTGTCTATGTTATTGAAATTAGACCAGAAAAAAATGAAGTAGTTTTAGGTAAATTTGATGAATTGAAAAGAAATGGAATGTATGTATCTAAATTAAATATGATGAAATATGAAAGTATACAAAACAAAAAGTTGGATACAATTACCAAAGTTAGATATAATGACAAAGGAACGCCAGCAGTTATTGAGCAGGAAGAAGATATAATGAAAGTATATTTTGGCTCAGGAGTTAATGCTATTGCTCCTGGACAAGCAGCAGTCTTTTATGAAAATGATGATGTTATAGGAGGAGGATGGATTGATAGTTCATTTGATAAAAATAATCTAAAATGAAATTTGGGTCTATAAATAATATAAAAGATAATATAAATATAGATTTACCAGAAGATAATATATTATATGACTTAAATTCTTCAAATAAAAATCTAAAACCAAATATATATATTGGAACGTCAGTTTGGGCAGATCCCTCTTTTAAAGATATATTATATCCTAAAGGAACAAAACCTACTGATTATTTATCTATCTTTTCTAATCATTTCGATTGTATAGAATTAAATTCTACATTTTATGGCATTCCTAAAATAGAAAGAATAATTAAATGGAAGGATTCTGTAAATAAAAAATTTAAATTTTGTCCAAAAGTTCCACAAACTGTAAGTCATAGGAAAAATATTCATGAGCAATTTCAAAGATTTGATTTATTTTTAAAAACTATTTCTTATTTTGAAAATAATTTGGGAATAGTGTTTATGCAATTACCTCAATATTTTAGCCCTAAAGAATTTAAAAACTTAGAAAAATTTTTAGAACAAATTCCACCCAATATTGATTTTGCCATAGAACTCCGACATCCTGATTGGTTCAAAGAAGATATTAATAAGGAAGTGATGAACCTTTTTATGAACAAAGGAGTTATTGCCATAATAACGGATACATTAGGAAGAAGAGATGTTTTACATCAAAACTTAACTTCAAATACTATTTTTGTTAGATTTTTAGGTAATGATTTGCATCAAACAGATTTTATTAGAATAAAGAATTGGAATTACAGAATTAAAAGATGGTCAAGCAAAGGTATTAATAATATATATTTTATCGTTCATCAGCCCAAAAAATGTTTTACCTTAAATATATTAGATTTTATTAAAGAAGATATGAAATTTTAAATTCTATGATTTGATTTTTAAATTATATCCTTTTTAACTAGAATTTTTGCATAAGCTGTATCATTTTCTTTTAAAATCATTACATTAGGCATTTTATTAATTTGATTTTCATTTATATATTTTGCCAATTTATTTACATAATTCTTCTCATTTTGTTTTAATTCATTATAAATGCTGTGAGATTTGTTTTTGTATAATATTTTCGAAGCAGTTTTACCATCTTTATCAAAATGTATTTCGTTAATTGTTTGCGATACATCTTTTAGCAATACTTTATTCTTAGGATCTTTTAAAGATTGGTTAAAAAAATCTTCGTCTATTTTTATACAATTTAACGAATTATCATTTCTATAATATGCTTTGTAGCTAATCAAAAATTTAGATCTATCTCTTTCTTCTTTTTTACCATCATCAGGTCTAATATAAATATACTTTTCAAAAGTTTTTATCATTCTAAATTCTAAGTAATCTGAAAAATATCTTTTAAAACATCCTCCAGACCATTCATCAATAAGTATTTTGTTATTTTTAGAACTTTGGTATAAAAAAGTAGGTTTTATAGATTCAATTGTTATATTATCTTGAATATTATAAAAGAAAGGAGGCGCTGCAAAAGTCTGGCCTACCTATAAAAAGTTATAAAAAAGGTTTCCTCTCATGAAGTATCTTTTTTAAAATCCATTTTTTAAATTAACGATTCCTGTTATTATTGCCATTTTTATTGCATAGCTCGGTTT
>JAAGZN010000070.1 GCA_024206165.1 Bacteroidota bacterium | reverse complement strand
GCTTGGTGGTCACACTGAAGCTGAGCTGACCTCTTAATGAGAGGAATTCCTCTCACCGTATACTTGGTCTGCAATTACTCTGAGTACGCGGTTTAGGATGAGATACCGCCTCGACAGAGGCTCCTGCCTAATGAGGAACGATAGCAGGCTAATTGCAGAGTCGATCACTCTGGATTCACGGAGCGGCGGGATGGTGATCGCAGAGGCGGCGGCGATGGCGGCCGGAGAAGGCAGGATCGGTAAGGGTATGTCGGCTGGATCCGATGGCTCTAGAGCAGGAATCGAATCGTTATCCGAGTCGGACGGGGTCTCGGGAGCAGGAGAGGGAGCGTCACTGTTCGGGGGCGACTCAGGGGGGAGCCTCATGACGGAGTCTCTACACCCCCACCGTCTCGGTCGGACTACTGGGGTTGCGGGTTGTTTTACACACGCTCCCTCCCTCGGCCACGCACTGGTCCGCCGGGTCACAGGCGGGGAACTGAGAAGGTAATTATGGTCGGCGGGATATTATGGTCGGATGCTCCACAGAACATTATTATGCTACTTGTGATTTTTTAGGCAGGAATATTGTTCCTATCGTTTGGACATCTTAATCTCAATTTGACATAACGTAATCTGACATACAAATACACAGATTCGGGTTTATACGCCATTAGAATTAACCTCCCTTATCCCTAGG
>JAAGZN010000009.1 GCA_024206165.1 Bacteroidota bacterium | reverse complement strand
GAATATATAAATAACCATATAGATGCTCATAAAATTGGTAACATTGAAAACTTACAATTAGAGTAGCTCTTTAGAGCTTATTGCGACTTACAGTCAAGATAATAATTCCACCATCTTCAGATGGTCGGTATTTTAATTTTAAAATAAAGCTTCATTCATTTCTTCAGGTTTTTTTATTTTCATTATTTTTAAAATTGTTGGAGCAATATTAGCGAGAATACCATCTTTTAATTTCTTTACTCTATCATAATTTATTAAAACTAAAGGAACATCATTTAAAGTATGTGCGGTAAATGGGCTACCTTTATCATCTATCATTTTTTCAGCATTACCATGATCGGATGTTAGTAAGATTATATAATTTTTGGAGATAGCTTTATTTACTATTTCTTTAACACATGAATCGATTGTTTCACATGCTTTTATAGTAGCATCAAAATCGCCAGTATGTCCAACCATATCAGCATTGGCAAAATTAATACATATAAAATTTGGGGTTTTACTTTCTAAAACTTCAATTGTTTTCTTTTTAATTTCTTTTGCACTCATTTCGGGTTTAAGATCATAAGTAGCTACTTTTGGGGAAGGGCATAAAATTCGTTCTTCATTTTTAAAAGGATCTTGTCTTCTACCTGAAAAAAAATATGTTATATGTGGAAACTTTTCTGTTTCAGCAATTCTAATTTGAGAAAAATTATTTTTACTTAAGATTTCTCCCAAGGTATTATTTATAACTTTTTGTTTAAAAATCACTTCAACATTTTTATAATATTTATCATAATTAGTAAAGCTCAAATATTTTAATCTAATAGGTTTTGTATCATAATCTTTAAAAGCTTTTTGAGTTAACATTTCGGTAATTTGTTTGGGGCGATCAGTCCTAAAATTAAAATTAATAACTACATCATCTTGTTTTATTTTAGCTAATGCTTCATTTTTTGAATTTGTAAGAATAATTGGTTTTAAAAATTCATCAGTAATTCCATGAGAATAAGATTTTAGAATTGCTTGTTCCCAATTTTTAGTATATTCTCCTTTAGCATTTATCAGGCAATCATAGGCCAATTTAGTTCTTTCCCATTTTTTATCTCTATCCATTGCATAGTATCTGCCAATTATAGAAGCAATTTTGCCAGTAGTTTTTTGAAGATATTGTTCAAGATTTTTTAAAAAACAAATTGAGCTCTCGGGATCAGAATCGCGCCCATCAGTAAAAGCATGAATAAATAAATTATCAATATCATTTTTATGAGCAATGGAGCATAAAGCTTTAATATGATCAATATGAGAATGTATTCCCCCATCTGAAACCAAACCTATAAGATGTATATTTTTATTTTGGGATTTTGCATATTTAAAAGCATTAATTAAAATTGTTTTATGATCAAGTTCTTTTTCTTTAATCTTTTTATTGATCATCATTAAAGATTGTAATATTACTCTTCCTGCTCCAATATTCATATGTCCAACTTCAGAATTACCCATTATATCTTTAGGTAATCCTACAGCCTTTCCATGAGCTTTTAATTTGCAATTGGGATATTTGTTAAATAATTCATCAATAAAAGGAGTCGATGCTTGATCAATCGCTGAATAAGATTTATTATTTGTTAATCCCCAACCATCCAAAATTAGTAATATAATTTTCCTATCCATATTCTATTTTCAATTTGCAAATGCTTTAGTAATATATCTTAGTTCTTTAAAGCTTACAACATAATTAAATATACTAAACTTAAAAATTTAAGATTTGATAATATATTAAAAGGAAGAAAATTTTTCATTTCTAATAAATTTCTTCAATAATATATTTCTCATAAGTGACCAATACTTTAAAAGTCCTTTCAAATTTTAAAAAAAATATAAAAATAAATCATTTTTAAAAACTCATCAAAAAATAATATTTATCTAACATTTATAACAAATTAATAAATTATTAAAAATCATATAATATATATAACAAATTTAAGATATATAAATAATATCAATATTAAATAATATTTGAAATTGTATAACCTGTTTTGCATTTAAAATAAAAATAAAAATACTTTAAAAGATGCATATTATTAAATTTATATTTTATAAAAATATTTAAAAATATAAATAATAAAATTATTACATTTTTCTAAAAAAAAATTAAACAATTATTGTTTTAAGTAAATATACATTCGTATAATTGACTTATGTATGTTTAACTATAAAAAAATAATAAGGTTATGAGACAAACATTTTTATCAATTTTTATTTTTCTGATCTTATTTGGAAATTGTACTAATTTCCAAAGAGATAAGAACATGAGTCGAAATACTCATAATAGTTCTAGATCTATGAAATATAGTGCTAGAAAATCAAAAGGATTACTTAGCAAGAGTCTAAAGTATATAGTTCCAACAATTTTGGGAATTGAAATGCTGAAAAATGGAGCAGCTGTAGTTAGCGCACAAGCGCCACCAATAACAACCACTACAGCAACTCCATATTTAACAACTACTGAAGAGCCATATCAAACATGGACTACAGAAAGTAAGATATGGACAAGCAAAAAACATGATTGGCCAACTGCATATCCATATGGTTGGGATACGCAGTTAGATAAAGTGCCTACAGAATGTAAACTCAAGTTTTTAGACGAGGATGAACATAAAGAATGGCCAACACCTTCTCCAAAGCCAACTGCTTGGACAACCAAGGAACCAACGTGGTCTACTCCAAAACCAACTAAAAACCCACTTTCATGGTGGAAAACACATTCTCCAACAAAATATCCAACTCCTGAACCAACAAAGTCCCCAACAAAAAAACCAACAAAATATCCAACACAATCCCCGACAAAAAGACCAACAGAATATCCAACACAATCCCCAACAAAAAAACCAACAAAATATCCAACGCCATCACCAACTAAACCTCCTGCATGGTGGACTACAACGAGTAAGCCAACAGAACATAAATGGACGACAGAAAAACCAACAGAACAATGGACAACAAAAAAACCAACTGAATGGCCATCTTACAACCCTGAAAAATGGAAAAAGCCAGATACATGTGATTGTGCTCATCAAGTAGTTGATGCTTGTAAAACTCCATCACCAACAATGTGGCCAACACCATTACCAACAAATGAGCCAACTCCTAAACCAGTATGGACAACAAAATGGCCAACAAAATGGGGTGAGACTCCTAAGCCAACAAAATGGCCAACACCATTGCCAACAAAAAAGCCAACTCCTAAACCAACTGATAAACCAACTGAGTGGCCTACACCATCGCCTACACCTAAACCAACAAAAAAACCAACACATTGGCCAACGCCATTGCCAACAGATAAACCAACTGCTTGGACAACAAGATGGCCAACAAAATGGGGTGACACTCCTTATCCAACAAAGTGGACAACTCCTAAACCAACAAAAAAGCCAACTCTTAAGCCTAGTCAATGGCCAACGGAATGGCCAACTTATGCGCCTATTGAATTGACGTATAAAGAAGAGCAAGAGGTTTGTGATAATGCAAGATCAAAATTGAATTCTGATGAATGTACTAATGATGATGATTTATTGTATTTATTATTTTTACTGTTATTATTACTTCTTATTCCGCTATGTTGCTGGTGTTGTGGTAAAAGAATTAGTAGAAAGGTTGATGATTATGCTGAAACTGAATACAAAAGAGAGGGACAAGCTGTTAGGGATGATTCAGTAAGTATAAATTATGATGAAGGGCCTTTGACTGAATTAGCTCAAACTTACAATGAATAAATTTTTATGCCCGATATATCTTTTGTATCGGGCTTTTTTATTATAGTACCAAAAATATAATTTTTAAATTTAAATCAATTATTATCTTACTAAAATTTCTTCATTAAATAAAAAACTTAAATCATTATTAAAGCCGCTCATAATCTCATTTTAAAAACTTGATCTCATAAAACAATAAAGTATAATAGGAAAAGCTTATTTTTTTATAAAATTTGTATTATATTTGTTTCAGTAAAAATTATTGATTGTCAAATTAGACTGTTTTAATATAGATTCTAGTTTAAAATGAGGGCCTATAGCTCAGCTGGTTAGAGTGCTACACTGATAATGTAGAGGTCCGTGGTTCAAGTCCACGTAGGCCCACTAAATCGTCAATCGAATTATAACTTTTCGATTTTCGTAATCCCGCCAGAAACAGCAAATTTCATAGTTTCAGATGTAGATAATTTCATCGGCTCAAGGTCCTTTTTATCTACGATATATAGATCACCGCTAATAGAATATGTATTAGGAACATAAACGGATGCCATGCCAGGTAATCCTATATTTTTTAATTCTTTTTGTGTAATAAATCCAACTTTTTTTACTATTGGATTTTTATTAAATGTCATTAGTACAGGAGAATCAAATTTTTTTTTATTGCTTATAACAGCAGACGTCATATCTTTAAAAGATGAATAAATGATATTTATTAAAGGAATTTTAAGAGTAAATTTATCAATACTATCAATAATAGATCTAATAAGAAAAGATGAACCTACATAACCTATAAATGTAATAGTAATTAGAATTATCGCTAAACCAAGACCAGGAATGTTGGTTTTTAGCATACTATCCAATTTTTTTAAGGTAGCTGAAATAATATAGATAGTTAGCCAAAATGGGATTACTAATAAGACGCCCCTTATAAAGTAAATAAAAATTTTATTAAAAAAACCATTTTTTTTAAGTTTGCTTAATGTTTCTTTATTCATTATTATTTTGTTTGGTAAAAATACTAAGTATCAAAGATAAAATTAACCCTACAAATATCATAAACAAAAATATAAAAACTGCAGATTTAAAAGGGGTTACTATCTTTTCAATTTTGATTAAGAAAGATTGTATGGCTTCTTCATTTAAACCTTTATTCTTAAATGCTTTGTAAGCAGAATCTTTAATGGTTTTTAATACAGTTTTGTTTTTATCTAATAATAAAGAAAGAAATATTAAAATACTATAAAATAAACCAACTATTGTTGATACTCCTAATCCTAGTTTTATTCCTCTTACATAGGTCATTCTTCCATATTCCTTCTTATAAAAATAATGAGCAGAAAATATACCTACACTAAAAAATAAGTATTGCATTAATGTTGTAATTCGATTTTGTATATTAGTTGAGTAAATTAATATTGTCCATATTAACATTAGCAAAATCGAAATTACACCACTTTTTAGTGTAATAATAGTTTTTTTATTATTCATATTGAATTTTGATTATTTTGATAATTAAATCATATTTAGTTATAGAATACAAAATAAATAAATTAAACTTAAATTTATAATATTTATTAATGTTTTTTATTAATATACTGCTTCCATTTGAAGAATATCTGATAATCGGTCTTTTCTGTATGAAAATAATCGGTTTTAGATACATCTTGAAATACGTCGAGTATAACTCTATTTATGCATGATCGTAAAAAATATCTAATACTATTGTTGCTATAGCAAACAATAGCTGATATAATAAATCTTGGATAAGGCAAATTAATAATTTTTAAACGCTTTTTGATTTTGTCTTAAAATATCTTTTTCTTTTATACTTTCTCTTTTATCATATAATTTTTTACCTTTTGCCAAAGCAATCTCTAATTTTGCAAAACCTCTTTCATTTATAAATAATCTTGTTGGAATAATTGTCATTCCTTTTTCTTTTGTTTTTAATAACTTTTTAATTTCATTTTTCTTTAATAATAATTTTCTTGCTCTAGTTTCTTCATGATTATATATTGTTCCATATTTATAAGGGGCAATATGCATTTGTTTAACCCATAATTCATTATCTTGAAAATAACAATAACCATCACCTAAAGACACTTTTCCCAATCTTATTGATTTTATTTCTGTGCCCTTAAGTACTATACCAACTATATATTTTTGAAGGAGTTGGTACTCAAAACTCGCTTTTCTATTATTTATGTTTATGTTTTTTTTAAATGATTCTTTTGACATAAATCAAAGTTATTGAAATAAATATAATAATTATAAAATATTTAGATCATAAATATAACTAATTCACTTTGTAATTTTATCGATACTATAATTTTAAGCGTGGATTTGGGATATCTTTTATATTTGAAAATTCTTGATTTTGAAATTTAAAATCTGCTAGTTTTGCTATCATTGCTGCATTGTCAGTACAATATTCAAATTTAGGTATATATACATTCAAGTCTAGCTTTTTTTGTAATCTAATCATTTCTTTCCTTAAAAAACTATTTGCTGCTACACCACCACAAATTGCTATATTATTGACTCTTTGTGTTTTAATAGCTTTTTCTAATTTATTAATTATCATTTCAATTAATTTTCTTTGAATACTTGCGCAAATGTCATTTAAGTTGTCTTCAATGAATTTTGAATTTAATTTTATTTTTTCTTTAATAAAATACATAAAAGCAGTTTTAATACCACTAAATGACATATTTAAATCTTTAACATTAGTATCAGGAAATTTAAAAGCATTTGGATTTCCTTTTTGTGCAAGTTTATCTACAATGGGTCCTCCAGGATATTTAATTCTTAATATTTTAGCTATTTTATCAAAAGCTTCGCCCAAAGCATCATCTTGTGTTTGACCTATGACTTTAGTTTTAAAATTCTTATTTTCTTTGTTCAAAATGACAATCTCTGTATGACCACCACTTACAATTAGTGCTAATAAGGGAAGCTTAATATTTTCATTTTCTATGAAATTAGATATGATATGTGCTTTTATATGATTTACGGCAATAGTAGGAATATTGAGAGCATAAGCTAAACCTTTGGCAAAAGAAACACCTATCATTAATGCTCCTAATAAACCAGGCCCTTTGGTATATGCTATAGCATTTAATTTTTCTTTTTTTATTTTAGCCTTTGAAAGAGAAAGTTTAACAATAGAGGATATGTTTTTAATATGTTCTCTTGATGCCATTTCTGGTATCACACCTCCATATTCAGAATGTATTTTTTGAGAAGAAATGATATTACTAATGATTTTTCCATTCTTTATTATTGCTGCTGATGTCTCATCACACGAAGTTTCTATAGCTAAAATTATTCTATCCATCTCATTTGGTTTTTTAAATATAATAATTATTTACTTAGGAGGCGCTGCAAAAGTCCTTATTGATATAAAAAATCCTTGATTTAAGCTTTAATTATTATATTGCATCAAAAATTAAATTAATCTGATATGAATCTATATAATAAATTAGTTAATCGTCCCTATATTTTCCTCAG